>CAZKYZ010000028.1:0-16950 GCA_964557055.1 uncultured Desulfobacterales bacterium | reverse complement strand
CGGGCGACAGTTATATCGACAGCCCCTTTGTGGGCGTGGCTGTTATCGGCCAGGTTTTACTGGCGGACGGGTTGCGCGTGGGGATCATCGCCCAACCGGACATGCATTCAGCTGAGGATATCTGCCGGCTTGGAGAACCAAAGCTGTTCTGGGGCGTCTCCGGAGGCTGCATCGATTCCCTGGTAGCCAACTATACGGCCACCGGCAAGTGGCGAAAGCAGGATGATTACACCCCCGGCGGCCGCAATGAAAAACGCCCGGACCGCGCCGTTATTGCCTACAGCAACCTGATCCGGCGCTATTTCAAAGATACCTCCCCGATCGTCCTGGGAGGGGTGGAAGCCAGCCTCCGGCGAATCGCCCACTACGACTACTGGTCCAACAGGCTGCGGCGCTCCATTCTCCTGGATGCCAAGGCGGATTACCTCCTGTACGGGATGGCGGAACGGTCCGTGCGGGAGCTGGCAGTCTGTTTCAATAAGGGGGAATCCTGCCACGATATCCGGGGCCTCTGCTATATAAACCAGACGGCTCCGGATGCTTATGCAGAATTACCCGCCTGGCAAGAGGTGAACACCTCTAAAAAAATATTTGCCGATATGTTCATGCAGTTTTACCGCAGCAACGACCCCGTGACGGCAGGCGGACTCTGTCAACGCTACGACAATCGTTACCTGGTGCACAATCCACCGGCATTACCCCTGGAAGGGAATGAACTGGACCGGATTTACGCTCTTTCTTATGAAAGGGAACAGCATCCCTTCTATGCGCGTCATGGAGCGGTACGGGCACTGGATACCATCCGGTTTTCCGTAACAACTCATCGGGGCTGCTTCGGGGAATGCCATTTCTGCGCCATTTCCATGCATCAGGGCAGAGGGGTGCAATGGCGCAGCCGGAAATCGATTGTCGACGAGGTAACTTTGTTGAGCAAGATGCCCGCATTCAAAGGGGTCATCCAGGACATCGGCGGTCCAACGGCCAATATGTACGGGTTCGACTGCAGCCGGAGACGGGAGAAGGGCAGCTGCAGCCATCGAAAATGTCTGATCCCCGAAATCTGCCGCCACCTGGAATGCGATCACGACCCGCAGCGCCGCCTGTTGCGGGAGATTCGGTCCGTGCCGGGAGTACGCCACGCTTTTGTTGCATCGGGGATTCGGCATGACCTCATTTTGCACGACCGCAAAAGCGGCCGCAAATACCTGCAGGATGTGGTGACCCATCACACCTCCGGACAGATGAAAATCGCACCGGAGCATATTGAAAACCGGGTGCTGAAATGCATGGGCAAACCCGGCGCCGAAACTCTGGCGGAATTTCGTAAAACCTTTATGGACCTCACCCGCAAGGCCGGCAAAAAACAGTTTTTGACCTACTATTTCATGGCCGCTCACCCTGGATGTACAGAGGACGATATGCGCTCCCTCAAGGCTTTTGCCACCAGGGAACTGCGCATTTCCCCCGAACAGGTCCAGGTGTTTACGCCGACGCCTTCGACACTGGCCAGCGTGATGTATTACACCGAAACCGATCCCACCACAGGGGAACCGCTGTTTGTGGAAAAAGACAGGCGCAAGAAGGAGCAGCAGAAAAAGATCCTTGTTGAAAAAAATCACAAAACTGGAAAGCGGGCCATCCGCGAGAATGTACCGTGTAGCCATCGGGTTCCCGGAAACCGGAACAGCAGGACAGGTCAACAATCGGGTAACCGCCGCAAAAGATAATAAAGATAATAGGGACAATCGGCAAAGTAAGTGTCGATAGAAGGGTAGAAAAAAAGTGCGGATAATTCAGGTTAGGCGGCCCTGCTCGATATAAGGCCATAACCTTTTATGGTGAGCACCTTACGAGCCGGATTTGTTCGGAATATCTGTGGATACGCTGGTCCAATTGCTGGCCCGGACCCACCCGCGCCTCCGCTCCATACGCTTTCTGCGCTCATTTTTGATCCGGCGTTCGAGCCCCCCACGGGCGAAATAATCAAGGCTGTAAATGTTGCGTCGGTCTTCATCGGAACGCCGGTCTAAGCCGGTCTTTCGTTTTTCATTTCCGGACGCTTTTTGGTCTTTTGCCATTGATATCCTCGATCGGTGCTGGTTGCAGAAGAGCGGGGCGTTATTTAAAAATATAAGTCAAAACCAAAAACTTGTCAATTGAGATAAAAATATAATTTCAGAATAGGAACTTATGTGGTCCTACGGGGTTGGCTTCGCGCCATACGTTCTGTTACATTTCTTATGGGGCACGGTGAGAACCCTAAGGTTTTCCGGTATTCGATGACGGACCAAGGCAAAACCTTCGCCTTGATCCGGATGGGTGATACCTGTCGTTTTTAAACAGTCGCAAAAAATATGTATTCCGGCGCCGGCACCTATTTCCGCAGAGCCTTTTTATCCACTTTGCCGACTGCAGTCAGCGGGATTTCGGCGATAAATTCCAAAATTTTAGGAATATTATAAGGGGCCATGTTTTCCCTGCAGTGGGCCAGAATTTTTTCTTTCAGAGCCTCCTCATTCATGGATTTTTCCGCCTCTTTGAGCTGGATAACCGCTTTCACGATTTCACTACCGGGCCGTTCCGGGTTAGGTTCTCCAACGATCGCACAGAATTCGATTTCAGGTATTTCATAAAGGGTTTCCTCCACCTGCTTGGAGTAGACATTAAAGCCGCCGACTAGCAGCATGTCCTTGGTGCGATCCACAATATAGACAAAGCCGTCTTCGTCCATTTTGGCAACATCACCGGTGTAAAGGTATCTGTCGCCGTCAATCTCCTTTATGGTATTTTGGGTAGCTTCCGGGTTGCCGTGGTATTCTTTCATGATCTGCGGTCCGCTGACGATCAACTCCCCGGTTTCTCCAACCGGTATTTCCGTAATACCGTCGACAATATCGACGATTTTGATTTTGGTGCTTTGAATGGGCAGGCCGACAGAACCGATTTTTTTCCTGCCATATACCGGGTTTATTGTGGTAACCGGGCTGGTTTCCGTCATGCCGTACAATTCGACAACTTTTCCGTGTCCGACAAAAGACTCGAATTTTTTAATGGAATCAACATCGAAAGGGGCGGCGCCGGATATGCATTGTTTTACGGAAGAGAAGTCGATGGTGGCAAAAGCGGGATTTTCCATCATCATCTGATACAAGGTGGGCACATTGACCAGCATCGTGGGGGCGTATTTTTTAATATCTTTGCAGATCTGGTCTGTATTCCTGGGATCGGGTACCAGTACCTGGGTATTTCCCGATGACAAATGGATCAGTCCTATACTGAGACCGGCAATGTGAAAAAAGGGGAAACCGGAGCACGCGATCTCCTTGCCCCTCTCGATATCCACGATATCGTCTTTGGGGCCGATATAATCATAGATCCACCGGATCATCTGAGAGTGATTGCACAACACGTTTCTATGCGTCAGGATGACTCCTTTGGAAGGCCCTGTTGTTCCCCCCGTATATTGCAGCAGACAGGTATCGTCGGGGGAAAGTTCAACTTCGGGGCTGTCCGCTGGAAAAGCGGCAATCAATGCTTTGTAAGATGTCACCTCCTTCCCGTTGAGGGGTACGATTTTACCGGTTGGGACTTTTTTCAGTAGCTTCGCCAGGAACTGTTTAATAATCGGCAGATGGTCGGCGATATTGGTCACAATGACCTGCTTCAGGTCTGGAACCTGATCGGCGACGCCCACCAGGCGGTGTTGAAACAGTGCGTCAAGGATAAGGAGGACTTTGGCCTTTGAATCGTTTACCTGATGGACAATTTCCCTTGGCGTCAGCAAGGGGGATACACCAGAAATGACACAACCCGCTTTAATCGTTCCGGCAAGGGCAACCAGATACTGGGGGACATTCGGCAGGCTGATGCCGACAACATCCCCTTTGCCGCATCCTTTTTCGACCAGGAATCGGGCGAACCGATCGGAAAGGGTATCCAGTTCCCGATAGGAGCATGAACTGCCAAGAAAGTGGAAAGCAGCCCTGTTCGGATCATTTTTCAATCCCTTCTCCAGAAAATCGAGATAGCTGTTTTCCGGCATTGGAATGTTCTCCGTGAGGTGCCCATCATACCCTTTAAGCCATGGTTTTTCCGCATAAGATGTCATATGTCCTCCTGCCGTGGGTGGGTTGTGCGGTTAGCTATTCGCCCTGACGTTGCAAAAGCCGGAGAGCTGTAAGAATGGTATCAGGATGCTGCTGCCGGTTTGATCAGAATAAAATTTGGATCATGGATAAGTGGAGATTGTGTATTTTTTATAGACAATGTCAATTTGGACGATATTTTCACAATTTTGAAATATTGTATGGTGGATGGAACGATAACAGATCTTTGTTACTTAAAAAAGCGTCTAACCTATAGGGTTGAATCTGTCAATAAATTAAAAAGGGGTCAAACCTTGATTTGTGATTTAATCTTTTGGTATTTTCTCTTTAGCTTTTGTTCTGAGGGTATTCTATCGTTCATTACTTTTACCCGCCGGCTAATCGCCGAATAGGTCAGTCCAAAGTAAGTGCCAATTTCTCTATTTGAAACCCGGCCGGTTTTCCAGAGTAAATAGATCAACAAGTCGCGTTCATCTTTTTCTCCAGATCCGATCTTTTTGGCATTGCGGGCAGCTTCAAGATTGAAACCCAAAATACCAGATGCTTTTTTTAACAGCAAGTCAGAATCAAAATCTCTGAACAGACTATTGTATTGAGGCAACTCTACATCTTTTTTGTCCTCTAAAAACCGAGCCTTCAGATCTGAAACAAACTCTTGACCGCCATAAATCAAGCCGTGTTTTACATCTTCCCAAATACGGACTTTTTCGTCTGAATACTGTTGGACTTTTATTCTATACGCCTTGTTACGATCATCACCGGATAAATGGTCCAAAATGGTTTTGGTCATCAACCAATCCGGCGGTTTTTTCTTGTAGCCATAAAACCGGTAGCTGCTCCAGTGGTATTCGGAAAGCCGATCAACGATTCCTGCGCGCAGAGGGTTGCGATGAATATAACACGATAACCGCAAAAGATAGGCAGCATTTTCTACAATGATACTTTTAAACCGCCCCTGAAAAAGATGGCCGCTTTGCCGATTGTTCAGATTGAATTTACGCGTAAAACTGGTACCGAACCATTGCATGGCCCTGGATAAATTGGCATCTATTGTTTTTAACAACAGATGATAATGATTACCCATCAGAACATAGGCATACACCTCAACATTGAAACGCTCGGACAACTTTTCCAATAGGGATATGAACAGATGCCGATCATCGTCTGAAAGAAAAATATCTTGACGACCATTGCCCCTGGACAGCACATGGTAAAGCGCTCCCGGAAATTCAATTCTCCACTGTCTCGCCATAGACCTTTTTAATTACATTTTCAAATTCAATATGTCAATCTGTGATCACAAATCAAGGTTTGACCCCTGACACGAAGGTTTGACCCCTGACAGCCAGGCCAGGCAACAACGGAGTCAGAGCGGCTACCTGCCAAACTTTTTTCTACAAAACATGCTTTGATGACGAAGGTATTGACACACAAACATCGTTTTGACATAATTACCTGTGTAAAAAGCATGTTCCTATCTTTACTATCTTTTCACGAACAGGAGTTTCGCAACTGGGTCGATCACCTGGTGCTACCGGGATACGATAAACGGTGATGGCGCACACAAGGCTAATCTTCCCGGTTTGCAATGTCATTTTTCGATTTGGTTTTCTCATTTACCCCATCTAAAACGTAGTCCCGACAAACCGTTACTCAAGGAGGAAAGATGATGAAACGAACACTGGTGTGTCTCATGGTATTGGGGGCCTTCCTGGCCCTTGTTGTGGCTCCTGTCAGTGCCGAAACCCTGGAACTGCTGACCTGGAAAGGTTATGCCCCCAAGGAACTGATCGACAAATTCCAGGCCGAAACCGGCATTACGGTTAAACCGACCTATTCCAACAACGAAGAAATGATCGCCAAACTGCGGGCTACCCGTGGCGCCGGCTTTGATCTGGCGCAGCCCAGCCAGGACCGTATTTCCTCGGTGCAGGCCGAGTTCAAGATCTACCAGCCCATCGACTATAGCCAGCTGGAGGCGGACCAGATCGTGGCTTCGATGCTGGAGGCCGTCAAGAAAAACACCCTGGTGGACGGCAAGAGTTACGCGGTTCCCCATGTCTACGGTACATCGGGCATGATCGTGAACCGGAAATTTGCGGCTGATGCCAAGGATTACACCGATCTGCTCGATCCGAAATACAATGGCCGGGTCAGCTATCGCTTGAAACGCCCCACGCTGATAGGCATGGCGTTTGCCATGGGGAAAGACCCCTTCGCACTCTACAGTGATCCCAATGCTTACAACGCGCTAATGGAGGAGGTGGGGCAAAAGTTGATTGAGGGCAAACCCGTTGTGCAAACTTACTGGGCCAACGGCGACGCACTGCTCCAGAGCATGCGCTCGGGTGAAGTGTATGTGGCCATGGCCTGGGATAATGGCGGCTGGAAGCTCAACGGGGAAAACCCGGATATCGACTTCATCGCCCCCAAAAGCGGTGCCCTGGGATGGATCGATACCTTTGCCATTCCGGCCAAGGCCAAAAACGTGGCCGGTGCTTACAAGTGGATCAATTTTATGATGCGGCCGGAAAACGCGGCCGTGTTTACCAACATGGAAAAATACGGCACGGCTTCCAAAGGTGCCATCCAACTCTGCGATCCGGAGGTGAAAGCCAATTTTACCCGCAGCTTCTCGGATGCCGATATCGATAACATCAAATGGTATCCGCCGGTGCCGGCCAAGCTGGAAGAAATGGAAGGCAAGATCCTGGACAAGGTCAAAGCCTCCCAGTAAGACCAACCCTGCCCGGATACCGATCGTGGAAATACCTTCCGGCGGTCGGTATCCGGCTGATTTTCGAAAGATCTTATGCCGATCGACCTCTCCGTTCAGAACGTATCGAAAAATTTCGGCGATTTCATCGCCGTTGACGATGTGGTCTTCGAGGTTCCCCAGGGGCAGTTTTTCTCCATCCTGGGACCGTCCGGCTGCGGCAAGACCACGCTTCTAAGAATGATCGCCGGATTCACCGAACCCACCCGGGGCGCGATTGTCATCCGGGGGGCCGATATGGCGGGGGTGCCGCCTAACCGCCGCCCGGTCAACCTGATATTTCAGCACCTGGCCCTGTTTCCCATGATGACGGTGGCCCAGAACATCGCCTTCGGGCTCCAGCGCCGCAGGGAGAAGCGCAGCGACATCCAGCGCAAAATCGGACGCATCCTGGAGCGGGTGGACCTGCCGGGGTTTGAGGACAAAGCCATCGACCAGTTGTCCGGCGGGCAGAAGCAGCGGGTGGCCATCGCCCGTTGTCTCGTGCTGGATCCTGTCGTGCTGCTGCTGGACGAACCCCTGGGAGCGCTGGATCTCAAACTGCGGGAACAGATGAAGGTGGAACTCAAAAAGCTCCAGGCCCAGGTGGGTACGACCTTTGTGTACATTACCCACGACCAGTCCGAGGCCCTGGTGATGTCCGACCACGTGGCGGTCATGAACCAGGGGCGCTTCGAACAGGTGGACACGCCCCAGAACCTATACCATCAACCCCAAACGCCCTTCGTGGCGCGCTTCGTGGGTGAAAACAACACCTGGTCCGGGGTGGTGCGCAGCTGCGGAGAGGCAACGGTGGAGATCGAAACCGCTTCCGGCCGGCATTTCCGTACACGGGTCACAGGACCGCTCACACCCGGAACGGCCGTGGAACTTTTCCTGCGGCCGGAAGCCATGATTATTCAACCGGGCGCGGATGTTCCGCAGCTGAACCGGTTCGAGGTGATCGTGAAGTCCTTGCTGTTTGACGGGGCCAACAGCCGTCTTCTGGCCCATCCCTTAAACGACGATACCGAATTGCTCATTGCCCTGCCACAGAACCGGCAGTTTGATTACATCCGCAAGGACGACAAAATTGAGGTGGCCTGGGACGAACAGTCCGGGATCTGCTTCGCATCGCCGGAATGAGAATGAAAAAGCGCTTTCACATAACCTTGCCGCTGATTTGCTTTCTGACACCGGTGCTGCTCTGGCTGGTGCTGCTGATCGTGCTGCCCCACGTGGAACTGTTGCGCATGTCCCTGCGGACTGAAGACCTGGACGGCAATGCCGCCTGGGGCGTTGCCAACTTCATGAATTTTTTTAAAGAGCCGATCTACTGGCTGACCTTCGTGCGCACGGCCGTCTATTCCATTATGGTGACCCTGATGACTTTTATCGTGGCCATGCCGGTGGCTTTTTATATCACCAAGGTGGTGGCGCCCCGCTTCCAGGGGTTTCTCATGATGCTGCTGTTGACGCCCTTCTGGGTCAGTGAACTGGTGCGCGTCTACGGCTGGATGATTCTGCTGCGGGAAAGCGGCGTGCTCAATCATTTCCTGACCCGTCTGGGAATCCTGAACCAGCCTGTAGAAATGCTCTACAACGATGTGTCCATGGTGATGGGGCTGGTCTATACCTCCATGCTCTTCATGGCCGTGCCGCTGGTGTCGGTGCTGGAGAGCCTGGACGACAGCCTGATCGAAGCGGCCTACGACCTGGGGGCCAACATGGGCACCATCCTCTTCCGCATCGTGATTCCGCATGCCATGCCGGGGATCGTGTCCGGTTCCATCGTGGTGTTCATGCTGACCCTTGGCAACTATCTCACTCCGAACCTCATGGGCGGCAAGAATTCCCTGTGGTTCACCGAGCAGATTTACAACCAGTTCATCGCCAGCTTTAACTGGAACCAGGGATCGGCCTTCGGTTTTCTGCTCCTGGCCCTTTCCTCGCTGGTGATTTGGGTAGGGCTGAAGCTCACCCGACAGAAACTGAGCCGGGTGGTCCAATGATTCGATCACTGCCCAACAGCCGGCGCTATCTATACAGCTACAAGTTCTACATGGGGTTGTACTTCACCTTTCTCTTCGCACCCCTGGTGGTGACCTGCGTGCTGGCCTTCAACGATTCCCAGTTTCCGGCCCTGCCCTGGAAAGGCTTTACCCTGGAATGGTTTACCGGGGATCTGCCTCAGCGAGTGGGCATTTTCCATGACAGCATGAACCTGGAGAGTATCTGGGTCAGTGCACAGGTGGCTTTTTTCGTCACGATTCTTTCCGTGACGGTGGGAACCTGCGCCGCCTTTCTCTTCGAGCAGGAAGAATTTCCTTTCAAGACCGCCCTCTATTTTCTTATGCTGGCACCCCTGGTGATTCCGGGGGTCATCCTGGGGATTTCCATTCTATTGTTCTCCAACACCCTGGGGATATTTTTCGAGACGCGGTGGGGCATCGACGTTCCCCTGTTCCGGCCAGGGTTCTGGCTGGTGGTGCTGGGCCAGTTTTCGTTTATCGCCACCCTGGTCACCCTGGTGGTGTCGGCCCGGCTGCGCAAGTTCGACCGCACCCTGGAAGACGCGGCCCTGAACCTGGGCGCCAACCGCTTCGAGGTCATCTGGCACATTACCTTGAAGTTCCTGCGCCCGGCCATTGTCGGTGCTGCGGCGGTGGCCTTTCTGATGTCCTTCGAGAATTTCAACACGACCCTTTTCCTGACCGGTTCCGATACAACCCTGCCGATTAATCTTTACCTCCAGGTTCGCGACGGGAGTTCGCCGGTCATCAACGCCATATCCTTCCTTCTGATCGTCGGAACCTCTCTGGCCGCCATCGTCAACCTTTATTTCAGCCGTAAACAGGATTGATGCACTCGCGTTATCCCGTAAACGGTTTCCCGCATTACGCTTGACCCGCGCGATGGTGTAAGAAAAATTTGTACAACAGAATCAAAGTTTCCTGAATTGACTATTTTTACGGGGATTGGTACATTGCTGAAGTTTTAACATGCTTTTTCATTGCTCGGTTTCAATTTCAAAATTCGAGCGTATCGGGTAATCACGGGTCACTTTAAACTGGGTATGACCTCACAGGACTAAAAATGATTGTCGCTGGAATCAAACTAACTCTTCTGGGTATGACGGTAGTATTCTTTTTTCTCCTGCTATTGGTTTTGTCCGTCAAAATTTCCTTCCGATTTCTATCCGCAGGAAGTGCCAGAGAATTGGCTGAAATGGAGGCCGCCGAACTGAATAAGAAAAAGCGCTCTTTTTTCAAAACCGAAGACAACGTGCTGGTTGCCATTATCAGCGCGGCCATTGCCACCCATCGCGCCCGGACAAGGCTGGTTCGATAATACGGTTTCTATTTTGATGGGTCCGTAAAAAGGCAGTCAAGGATTTCCCCACAATATATGGGATTAAATAGCTTATTTCTATAAAAAAACATGGTGTAAAAGGTATTTTCAACTTGGGTTTTTTACGCATTCGTCATCATTAATATTTAAATTTATTGGAGATAGTGAGCGATCATGAAAATAATTCAGTTTATGGATACCTCTCTTCGTGATGGATTCCAGTCCGTCTTCGGTGCCCGTGCACTGACCGATGATTTCATCCCTGCCGTGGAATCCGCCGTTCATGCCGGCATAGAACATTTAGAAGCCGGCGGCGGGGCACGTTTTCAGGCGCTGTTCATGTACTGTGGAGAATCCGCTTTTGACATGATGGACCGCTTCCGTGCGGCTGCGGGGCCATCCGCAAGCCTTCAGACCCTTGCCAGAGGCATCAACGTGGTGGCGCTTTCGGCGCAACCACGCGATATGATAGATCTTCATGCCAAGATGTTCAAAAAACATGGCATGACGCACATCCGCAATTTCGATGCACTGAATGACGTTCGAAATCTCATTTACTCGGGAGAATGCATTGCCAATGCCGGACTGCACCACCAGGTCTCCGTCACCATGATGGAACTGCCGCCGGGATGTTCGGGTGCCCACGATGCCCCGTTTTACCTTAAAACGCTTCGGGAAATAGTGGACTCCGGGCTGCCCTATGATTCCATCTGCTTCAAGGATGCCTCCGGAACGTCGAATCCAAACAAGTTTTACGAGACGATCAAGGCCGCACGAAAGCTTCTGGGGAAGGATGTCACGATTTGGGCCCATACCCATGAAACCGCCGGCGTGGGAGTCACCCAGTACAAAGCCGCCATCGAGGCCGGTTGCGACGGCGTAGATCTGGCCCGCTCCCCCCTGTCCGGCGGAACATGCCAACCGGATATGCTCTCGCTGTGGCATGCGCTGAAAGGAACTGACTATGCATTGGACATCGACGTGAAGAAAATTATGGCGGCCAACCTTGTCCTTCAGGAATGCCTGCAAGACTACTTTTTTCCACCCGAAGCGCAAAAGGTTTCTTCTGAAGTGATCCTTTCCCCCATGCCGGGGGGGGCCTTAACGGCAAACACCATGATGATGCGAGACACAGGAACGCTCGACCTCTACCCCGAGGTTATCGAGGCCATGTCCGAATGTGTGGCACGCGGTGGATTCGGCACCTCAGTTACCCCCGTATCTCAGTTTTATTTCCAGCAGGCCTACACCAACGTAACCCAGGGGCCTTGGAAAAAAATAACGGATGGCTATGGGAAGATGGTGCTTGGCTACTTCGGTCGAACGCCGGTTGCACCGGATCCCGAAATCGTCCGGCTTGCCGAAGAACAGCTTGGTAAACCGGTGTTCAAAGGAGATCCGTTGGACGTCCTTGAACCCGGTATTCCCAAAGCCAAAGCGCTCCTTGAAAAAAATGGCCTGCCGGTCACTGACGAAAACATCTTTATTGTAGGCGCTCTGGAAACCCAGGGGGGCAACAAAGGGCTCGACTTTTTGAAAGGCAATAAGCCCATCAATGTTCGCAAGGTAGCCGCCATAACCGATGAGGCGGCGCTCGCGACCGCCGCACCCGTGTCAACGTCGGCCATGAGCGGGCCGACCGATTACACAGTGACAGTGGAGGGCAAAGCCTACCAGGTCACGGTCGAAGCGTCCACTGGTGAAGTGAAAACGGTAGAACCTGCGGCTGCCGCCAAACCGGCCGATTTGGTAAGCATCAAGGCCAAATTGCAGGGCATCGTTTATGAAATCTTTGTCACTGTCGGTGATCAGGTGAAGCGTGGCGATTCATTGATGATTCTTGAAGCCATGAAGATGGAAACGCCTGTGGCGGCCCCCTGCAACGGCACGGTGGTGTCCATCGATGTGGAAAAAAATCAGGTCGTGAAACCCGTACAACTGGTCGCAACGATTGCTCAGGCCAGGAGATCCAATGATTCAAAATAAAAAGTTAGCCATCGGATCCGTGATCGTTGTTTCAATTTTGATCATTTCCGCCATAGCGCTGGCCGGCACCCCTTCGTCGGAAAAAGCCGCCTCTCGAAATGAATTGGCGCCCATGGGGACCATGATCGCCGAGTTCATAAAGTCCACGGGTCTGTTCGCCTACCTCTTCCCCGTGTCCGGCCAATGGACTGAGGGCATCGGCAGGATGTTAATGGTTGGGATAGGCCTGATGATGTTATACCTGGCCATCGTAAAACGCTTTGAACCCTTGCTTCTCTTGCCCATGGGCTTTGGATGCATTTTGGCGAATATTCCCCTGGCAGGCATCACCGATCCGGGAGGAATCATCTACTACATCTATGAAATCGGCATCAAAACCGGCGTCTTTCCACTATTGGTCTTCATGGGGGTCGGCGCCATGACCGATTTTGGTCCCATGATCGCCAACCCCAAGACCGCCTTTTTGGGGGCAGCCGCGCAGTTTGGCATTTTTAGTACGCTAATCGGAGCACTGGCACTGACTGAAATCGTTCCCGGAATTAATTTCGATCTTTTTGACGCGGCATCCATCGGCATTATCGGTGGAGCTGACGGTCCCACGGCTATCTTCCTGGCCAGCCAGCTCTCCCCCGACCTGCTGGGAGCCATCGCCGTTTCCGCCTATTCCTATATGGCGCTGGTTCCGATTATACAGCCCCCCATCATGAGAGCGTTGACCAGTCCCGATGAACGGAAAATCCGCATGACCCAACTACGTTATGTGGGAAAAGCAGAAAAGATCGTTTTTCCGCTCATCACTCTCGGATTGTGTGTGCTCTTACTGCCGTCGGCCGCGCCGCTGATCGGTTTTTTTATGTTTGGAAATCTAATGAGAGAGTGTGGCGTCGTAGACCGCCTTTCCAAAACCGCCCAAAATTCCCTGATCAATATCGTCACCATCTTTCTTGGGTTGGGAGTAGGGTCTAGGTTGTCCGCAGAAAAATTCTTGAGTCTGGAAACTTTGGGGATCTTGTTTCTTGGGGTCATTGCCTTTTGCATCGGGACGGCATCCGGCATTTTGATGGCCAAGCTCATGAACCAATTTTCAAGCGACAAAATCAACCCGTTGATTGGTTCTGCAGGTGTATCCGCAGTACCCATGGCTGCCCGTGTCAGTCAAAAAATGGGTATCGAGGCAGACCCCGAAAATATGCTCTTGATGTTTGCCATGGGGCCAAACGTTGCCGGCGTAATCGGATCTGCGGTGGCAGCCGGTGTTTTGCTGACATTAAAAAACCTTGTGGTATGATCGAATCTGATGAGATAACTTACCGAGGTCAACAATCGCCCCAAATTAATCTGCTTTTAGCTGGCTGCAAGCAGGTTTGACCCAGAATAAATCAATCGGAGGAAAAAAATGTCAATCCGCGTGCTCATGTTCAGAAAAATGCCCCGTTTATATGGCGGGATGGAAGCCGACCTGTTGCCCCAACTGGGCTCCTTGCTGGCCGAAGCCAGGAAACTGGCTTTTCGGCAACCCGGATATATTTCGGGGGAGACCATGCGCAACATGGCCGACCCGTATGAATATTTGGTGATCAGCACCTGGAAATCGGCTGAGGACTGGGAGCGATGGTTTGCTAACAAGGAAAGAGAGGCCGTTGAAAGCAAGATCGATGCAGTTCTGGGCGCACTGACCGAATACAGGGTCTATTCCTACGACTAACGCGGCATTGAAAGTGCCGGCAATCACGACGCCTCAGCGTGAACACAACATCCGTAAGTGTCGATAGGGCCGCAGGGCGATTTGTTTGAATATGAATCTCGGATACACAGAAGGGGAAGTTCCATGACCATTTATGCCAAAGACGTGATGGTTACATCGTTTGATACCATACATCAGGATGCACCCATTGAAGATGCCATCAATATGATTCTTAACGGGAAGGTTAGAAAGACAGGCCACAAGACCATCAGCATTATGGTCGTCGATGATTACGGGCAGTTGGTCGGAGTGATCAGCATGTATGACATTCTTTATCATCTTCGACCGGACTTTCTAAATTTAAGCGTGGATGCAGATACCCTTTTGTGGACGGGGCAGATGAAGCGGTTTGTGGAAAACCTTAAGGGGAAAAGGGTCAAACAGGTAATGAGCATGAATGTGATGAGTGCTCAACTCGATAACCATATCATGGTGATATTGGACCAGATGATTAAAAACAAGTATCGTCGCCTTCCCGTACTGGAGCAAAACAAGCCGATTGGAATTATTTACATATCCGATGTTTATTATAGTATTTTCAAACCGGCCATGTAAGACGGTGTAAAATACCTTCGCGCCTGAAGCCGCACCATAGCCACCCGCAGATCCTTTCAGGAGTCAGGCAACAACGGATTCAGAGCGGTTGCCTGCCGAATTTTATGTCACCCAACGTGCTGTTTTGACGAAGTTATTGACACACAAGCATCGTTTCGACCTACTTGCTCCGTAAAAAGCAAATTCCTTTCTTTTTAACACCCCGTACCGGTTAAAAATCAACATGACAACTCATACCGGAGAAGAAAAAATAAAAACAACATCAAAGCTTGCGTCGGTCATGTCGGTTTGGGCGATGTTTCTTTGTATCACAGCCTTCGACACAACTGTCCACGCTACCAATACATTTGAGGACCCCATGGGTCGTTTTGTCATCGATCTTCCCGAGGGTTGGAAATTGGAACCGCAAACCGTGTATGTGTTCAAAGGCACCTTGAATAGCAACAGCATCATTATGGAATACCTTGAAAACAGCAAGAGTGCCGCATCGGCTTTTAATTCCGGCATCAACTCACTCAAAGGCGCAGGACTGCCCAACGCTTCCGCTGTCAGGGAAGTTACAGATCTCAGCATAAACGCAAACCCGGCCCGCTGGGGTGTGTATTCGGATGAACTCACCTATGGTTCCGTAAAAGTGCTGTTATACGGGCTTTTAGGCGCCGTATCCCTGGAAAAGGGGGGCGTCTATTTTCTATCCATTGTAAACAAAGATGATCGAAACAAATTTCAGCAAACTTACAAAACAGCCTTCCAAAGCATACGAACCAAAGGCCAACCGCTCACCGGCACTTCTAATGAAACCAGCATAAGGCCGCAGACTGAGGCACTGTCCTCTTCCACGTTTATCCATCCCAGCATAAACCTTACGCTGCCGCCCGGCTGGGCCGCTAATGATATACCGGCGAATTTTGAAAAAGAGACGGTTGCATGGCTCCAGTCACAAAACATACCCGGCGCATCCATCATTGTCTTATACTATCGCGGTCCTTTACAAAGCTACCGGTCCACCCGCATTCGCGGTTTAAAAACCATTGCCGCCGCCTATCCCTAGGGGCAAACCGAAATGAAAAAGGCGTCAAAGCTCACCACCGACAGCGGCTTTGCAGCCACCACAAAATTATGGAAGGGCTTTGTAGCATCCGGCAGCCAGACCCTGACGCTTCAATCCCCCATGGGTATCGTGAAATCGGATAAGGGCTGGATTCTGATGATCGGCTATGTGCCCGATGCAAACGGCCCCCAAATGGAAGAAGATTTTTCAAAGATCCTGAGATCGACAAAATAAAAATTGAAGGCATATGAACATATGTTCATGTCAAATGCCAAGCCATTGTAAATGTGTAGATTCAAGTTGCAAGTGCACCACGCCAAACTTGAATCTACAAAGCAATCCCGGACTAATTTGTTAAGTGTTGAGACCCCCTTTCTTTGTGTGCTTTGCACAATATTGGATGAAACAACCCAACTTTTGGCCAGTTTATAATGATAGAAAGGGGAACAAAATGATCCGAATTTTTTTGTTTTTTTATGGATTTCTTTCTTTTTTATCGCCTGCAACATTTGCATTGCTGCGGATAAAAAAAATGTTATTTCGACAACTCCACACCTAAAGCAGAATGTAAAGCCTCCTGTTCAGATAGTCACACAGGATATTGCCATTGACAACATATACGTGGATACCCACTGCCGTATCTGGGTCAGATGGAAGAACAAAGGAAATGTAAAGACCGACAAAATTCTCAAGAAAGAAGTTTTTGTGGTTGGTACTTCATTAAAGAGTTATTCCGCCAATCATGTTATCCTGGAACCCGGGGCTGTTTTCGCTCACGGGGTGGGCGAGAACCCGGGAATGAAACTTTCCGGGCCGTCTACGGTGACTGCTTCCATCGGCACCAAAAATGATTTTCCAGAGAAAAATAAACAGAACAATAGCATGACAAAGACGCTGACCTGTGGGAATGGGAAAGCACTTCCCGATCTTGTGACAACCCACCTCAGCTGCAAAACCTTGCAAACCACTGTTGATTACCAGAACCGGATTTGCAAAATTTTTGAAGTCAGCGTAACCATAAAAAATATCGGTACCAGAGATATCACTACCCCGTTCAAAGTTTTACTGGAAAATGATTCCGGAATAAATCGGTCATTCGTCTCAATGGGAATATGGGATGTCCCGGCTCTTGCTGCCGGGGTACAGCTCGTCCCTGACCCCACAAGACAGGCAGACACTTGCTTTTGGTATGTAAAGAATCCGACACTGTGGGAATACTTCAGTCCCGGGATCAGGGTGCGTGTCGATAGCGAGAACGCTGTTTTTGAGAGCATTGAGACAAATAATCAAGCGACATTCCCCTGCAATCTATAGTAAAGTTTTTTAAATAAAAAGGAATTCATGGGGAAAAAAATTTGAATCCATAGAAACATCTCAGAATTTTTCGACCGTGTGAACCATA
>CAZKYZ010000027.1:0-17083 GCA_964557055.1 uncultured Desulfobacterales bacterium | reverse complement strand
ACAAAACTCATGAATCTTTTCACATCCAGGCTGTCCCGGATATGGGCATCCCGGCCGGTGGGAATACCCGGGAAAAAAAAGAAGGACTCCGTGGCATCGAAAAGGGGTTTTAAGGCGGCGAGCCTGCCCTCTTTTTCGAAATGCCCGCGGTTATGGTCGAACATCTTTTTCAGGATCTTCATATTCGTTTCCCACCGGCCCGCATCATCGCAGGCCGTCAGCAATTATGCTCAAGCAGTTTCCTTACGGTAGACGTTCCGGGCCTGGATGAAAGCATTGCACAAATCGATTTTGGATGGACACACAAACGTGCACAACCCGCATTCCGTACAGTCGAGCAGGCCCAGTGCCAGCGCTTCATCGATTTCGTCCGCCAGAAGGCATTTCATCAGATAATGAGGAACAATGTCCACCGGGCACACGGGCAGGCAGTATCCGCAGTTGAGACAGGCCCGCTCCTCTCCATGGAGACCGCAGTCAACGGGCAGGGGCGTCCGATTAAACCTGGAAAAAAATGTTCGTGAAGCACTGATCTTGGAAAAACCGCCGCGGGCGAAACCAAACAATTCGTCCCGGCTGCCGTCCGCCAACATTGTCAGGGAGGTCTCGTAAAAACCCATAAAGGAGTCCGCCGGCAGTGCATATCCATTGTAAAGACTGCCGGCAACCAGCCGGGTCTTATCAAGGGCACCGCGGTCAGCGGCAATCAGGCCCCCAACCGGGTATCCCAACCGGGCACTCATGTGGCAGGCGCGGCCGCTTTTGTCGCCACCCACGGTAAAAACACGTTCGACGGGATATCTGCCTGTGGCGAACAACGCCGCCATCAACAGGACATCCTGCCCGTTAATATACCAGGCCCGGTTTTCTTTGCTGCTCTGTTTCGTACGATATACAAATGCCGCAGGATCACCGGCCGGGAAGGGCCCACTGCACACATGCGTCGCCAGTGCGGCGATGCTCTCGTTTCCATCAGTCGCTTTTTGCGACAGAATCACCATTACTTTTTCGGACAGTTTATGCAGCAGTTTCAATCCAAATCGAAAGAGGTCTTCTTTATCTTTCAGATACACTCCCGGAAGGGGTGCAAAGGGGTCTGATCGATCGAGGCAGACAACAATCAAGGGCGGTGATGTTGACGGCTTGGGGATATCGTGGAACGGCAGCTCCCGGAACAGGGGCCACTGCCCCCCCTGAACAAAAGCCCGCACCAGGTCAGCGCGATCCAGAGTGGGTATCTGTTCCGGTGTCAGCTGCTGAAAAGGCTCACTCTCTTCGGAACCATCCAGATCAATGACAATTTTTTGAACAATCCTGCGGGGGCCGAACTGTATGTCACTCACCAGGCCGCACCCCGGAGAAAGAAAGCGGATCTCCGGAGACCGTTTGTCCGTAAACAGCAACGAACCCAGTCGAACGGAATCGCCCTTGCGCACGGCCAGTTTCGGCTTGATAAAAGGAATTTTCTCCGGGATTGCAGCCACCTGGTTCGGTTCCGGCGCTGCTTTGAGGTCGGCCGCCGGAGCTCCCCCGATGGCCAGATCAAGACCCGATGTAAAATGTATTTTTTTCATAAGCAGTGTCCGGTTATGCCTGAATCACGGTATTTGATAAATTTTACCGTACCGTTCCCCTTTGGGAGAGCCGGGAACCTATGTGCATTTTTCAGCAATATCCGTGCCGAAAACAGCAGCAGCCCAATTACAGGGTAGCGGCATATTTCGAATCGTCGACATTCCAATTGCCGCCGCATGTGTCCCATTTGCATCGCTTTCTGTCCCCATTGAGACAAAATCGGTATTCGGCCGGCGCCGGTTGATCGGGAACCTTGCGAAAGAGCGTGTCCGTATAACCTTGATGGACTCGTAAAAAGTCATGTTTCAGACGGTTTTGTAAAATGTTCGCGATACGGCTTGCGAATCCCGAGGAATGAGGCGTACTTACAACGCCGCAATGGCGAAGGATGAAGCGTAACGCGGATATCGGACTTTTTACGGAACCGTCAACCTTCAGGCAAAAAAAACACTTTGTCTCCCGTCACGGCAATAAGACTTACCATATCATTAATTGCCGCTCGATGAAAGTCTGCCCGCCAACAATCCGAACTCCGTCACTCCGATATATCACCGAGATCAGCGCACCTGGCAGTTGACAATTGCGCCAATAAATGAAAAAAACAGATTAACCGATTGGCAATTACCACGATAACAGGAGTCAGCATGAGTACGAAAACAAAAACAATCAAACAGGTGTGTGAATGTAAAAATTGCGGCAATGAAGCCGAAATGATGGTGGAATGCAGACTTGAAGATGAAGCAGAAACTTCGACCGCACCTCCGAAAAGAGACGTTGTCGCCCAGGAGGAAAAACGGGTAAAAGGAACTGCCACCTGCACGCACTGTGGGAACGAAGCGGATATGTGGGTAGACCTTTAGGCGTGTGGCCCCCTGCTGCTGAAAAAAACAGCAGTGACGGGAGGCCCGCCCGCACCTGGGCCCCTACCTTCCGATACATTTTGACCCGGGTACCGGCACGGCCGCGTATCAATTACCCTCGAAAGGGAAGTGTTTAGCGCGTGCAAACGATCGCGAACAACACCAAAAAAAGGCGGATAACTCCCCAGCGTATGGTTATTCTGGAAGAGTTGCGCAAAGTCGACACCCACCCTTCCGCCGATGAAATTTACGCGCTGGTGCGTAAAAAACTACCGCGTGTAAGCCTGGGAACCGTCTATCGCAACCTGGAGATTCTCCTGGAAAACGGGGATATCCAGAAAGTCGGCCTGGGTGGATCGTATATGCGCTACGACGGCAATCCGGAAAAACACTACCATATCCGTTGCCGGCACTGTGGGCGAATTAATGATATTCACATCAAACCCATAGACACCATCGAGCAGGAGATCGGAATTTCCTCAGGCTACCGAGTCGACGGTCATGAACTTGAATTCACGGGCCTCTGCACATCCTGCCGGGATAAAACACCAGACATACCCACTCGAGATAAAACAGTCATAGCACCTCTTTCAGCTTCATTCCGGCGATAGACTCAGGTTATATGAGACAGTTCTGTTTCATATAATTGCCATGAAACGCAAGCATGGTCTTTCCCGAGGCGTTTCGGCCTTATCTTCAGAATCGTATACGGCCGGTATAAGTCCCGTGCAGGCGAACCCGCCGGCATTCAAACGTCATGGCATGAATTTTGAATTCTCTACCTATGACAACAGCGTCCAAATCACCCGTGCCCTTTCCCTTAGGAAAAATGCAGACAGGGGTATCTCTTTCCCTTAACGGGTATTGAACCACCAACAGTAAACTTTTCAGGGAGGTCCAAAATGGATGAATGCAAAGTGATTCTCAATACAGGATTACGGGGGGTGTCCATCGCCAATACGAAAATCAGCGATGTGGACGGGCAGAAAGGCAAACTGGTGTATCGGGGATATCTGGCCAAGGACCTGGCCGGTAAAATCACCTTTGAAGAGCTTGTCCACCTGCTCCTGTTTGAAAAACTCCCTTCCACCGATGAACTGCGGGAGATCAACCGGCAGCTGGCTGCGGAACGGGGTATCCCGGATGCCGTCATAGCGGCTCTAAAAACCAGGCCCGCAGATTCGCTTCCCATGGACATTCTGCAGGCAGGGGTCGCCATGCTGGCCAATCATGATCCCGATGTGCGCGAATTATCCCTGGAAGCCTCATTGCGCATGGCCATCCGGCTGATTGCCAAAATGCCTGCCGTTCTGGCTGCCTGGGGCCGCATCCGCGGCGGCAAAGAGCCCTTGGCTCCCAGAAATGACCTGGGCCATGCCGCCAACTTTTTGTATATGTTAAATGATGAAGTCCCGGACGAAGAACTTGCCGGGTTCTTCGATACCTGCCTGATCCTCCACGCAGAACATTCTTTCAACGCATCCACATTCGCAGCCCGCGAGGTGGCTTCCACCCGGGCGCACATTTATGCCGCGGTTTCCGCCGCAATCGGCTCCTTGTCCGGCGCACTTCACGGAGGGGCCAACACGCGGGTGATGAAAATGTTGCTCGATATCGGATCCATGGAAAACGTGGAACCGTACGTAAAAAATATTCTGGAGACGGGTGGTGTGATCATGGGGCTGGGCCACGCCGTGTACCAGACGGATGATCCCAGAGCCCATATTCTGGCACCCATGTCCCAAAAAATGGGGGAACGCATCGGGGATACCCGCTGGTACGATCTTTCCAGGCTTCTGGAAACAACCGGAAAGGCAGCTTTCAAAGAAAAAAAAGGCCGCGACATCTACGTCAATGTCGATTTCTACAGTGCCTCCCTGTATTATTACATGGGAATCGATCCGGACCTGTTTACGCCGGTGTTTGCCATATCGAGGGTTTTGGGGTGGTGCGCGCACGTGATCGAAGAACATTTCGGCGGTGCGGATGCCAAACCGGTTCTGTATCGGCCCGAATCGGATTATATCGGTGATTATTGCGGCCCGGACGAATGCAGCTGGACGCCCATTGATGAACGCTGAATATCCCTGCAACCAAAGGATGCACCAGCAACACCGAAACCAATTCATCATAAACCGACAGGAGGAACAATGAAAAAGTGGAAATGCACGGTCTGCGGATACATACACTCGGGAGATGAACCACCGGAGAAATGCCCGCTTTGCGGAGCGGACAAAAGCAAATTTATCCTCTTGGAACCGGAACAAGCCGCTGACGAACCTGCCAGTGAGACAGCAGCGACCATTGAAAACAGGGCAGGCCATGCGGCGCTCCAGAAGGCGGCTCCGGCAGCCGACCTCAATTTTCTCTACAGCCAGATCCTGAAGCATCATATCCACCCGGTATCCGTCCATATACCCAACGGCGTACTGCCACTCTCCGTCATTTTTATTTTTCTGTCCGCCCTGTTCGGCTTTGCCGGCTTGGGGAAAGCGGCATTCTACAACCTGCTTTTTGTGGCCGGCGCCATGCCACTGGTGCTTTTCTCCGGTTTTATCGAATGGCAAAAACGGTACAACGGAGCCAACACCTATGTTTTTCTGACAAAAATGATTTGCGGTTGTATCGTATTCGCCACCGTCGTCGGCCTGGTCATCTGGATGGTCATCGACCCGCAGGCAGCTTCCCTGGATTCCCCGGCCAGATTTCGTTTTCTGCTGGTCAACGTCGTCATGCTGGCAGCTGCTGCGGTAGCCGGTTTTCTGGGTGGAAAGCTCGTGTTCAAGGACTGAGAAACATCGCCTCACAAGCGCACCGCCGGTTTGCAAAAAAGGAAGGGGGTCGATAATGAACAATCAAAGTGAAGAACAGCTCCGCCAAGCCCAAAAAGAGGTTGCCCGCCTTCTGGGTGATATCGAACGGGAAATACCGATCTATCTTTTTTCCCATCCGGGTCAGAATGATGTGTACAGTGACGCCGCCCGACAGGCCCTGCGATTTTTTCGGGGAGTCACCGATAAAATAGTCCTGAAAGATTTCAATCTGGACCACGAACTGGCCAAAAAATGGAACGTAACCGCCTCCCCCTCCATCGTCTTTGACCCGGAAAACTACCGGATAAAATGGTTGGGAGCACCACTGGGGGAAGAAGGACGAATTTTCCTGGAAGCCCTGATCCACATCGGCAAAGCCGAAAGTGGGCTTTCCGATCAATCCGCCCAGGTGCTGGAAAGGATTGTCCAGCCGCGGCAGATAAAGGTTTTTGTCAGCGCCAGCTGCCCGTACTGCCCGCAGCAGGCATTGAACGCCCTCCGGGCGTCGGTGGCCAAACCGGACCTGATTTCACTGGAAATTATCGACACCCAGGCAAACCCGGACCTGGCCGACAAATATTCGGCCCATTCGGTTCCGCAGACGTTTGCCGACGATATCCTCATCGCCCTGGGTGCCCAGACGGAAGAACTCTTTCTGGCTTCCCTGGAAAAAATGTCCCAGCAGACGGTATTCATACCGGAAAACAGTGCCGAAAAAGTCGAAACGGATTTGGTCATCATCGGTGGTGGTCCGGCCGGACTCAGCGCCGGAATCTATGCCTCCCGAAGCGGCCTCAATACCGTAGTTGTTGAAAAGGGAGTCCTCGGGGGGCAGATCGCCCTGACACCGGTGGTTGAAAATTATCCCGGAATGAAGCAGGTGGGCGGCAAAACACTGGTGGATATTATGGTTACACATGCCCTGGAGTATGTTAACATCTTCCCGGGTGAAGAGGTTGCCGATATTCAGCCGGGTTCGCCGATCACCGTTCAGACAAGCCGCAGAAAATTCATCACCAAAGCCGTCCTTTTGGCAACCGGTGCCGTTCACCGCCACCTCGGGGTCCCGGGTGAGGAGCGGTTGTCCGGCCGCGGGGTCAGCTACTGCAGCACCTGCGACGGTCCCATGTTCAAGGGCCGCCGGGTGATCATGGTGGGGGGCGGCAACAGCGCCGTAACAGAAACCCTTCACCTTCACAATATGGGTGTAACCGTATCCCTGGTCCACCGTCGTGACAGACTCAAAGCCCAGAAGGTTCTTGTGGAAAAGTTGATCGACAGCGGCATTACCATCATCTACAACACGGAAATAAAGGAAATCCTGGGTAAAGACCGCGTTGAGGCGGTCAATGCGTACAACAATAAAACCAAAAAAAGTGCAGAAATCCCGACGGACGGCGTTTTCCTGGCCATCGGCTATAACCCGTCCGTTAGGCTTGCCGAAAAAACAGGCCTTGCCATAACAGAGGAGGGCTATATCTGGCATGAGCATTATCGAACCAGTGTCCCCGGCATATACACGGCCGGCGATGTGACCGGCGGGTTCAAACAGATTGTAACCGCGGCCGGCCATGGTTCCGAAGCCGCGCTGACGATCTTCGAGGATATCATCAACCCTTACTGGAAATGAGCCGTATGCAACCAACCGATGGATTAAATACCGGCATGAAGGCAAAAACCGTCAACGCCAGCCGCATTATCATGAACCGCATCATACAGCCTCAAGATGCCAATACAGCCGGCATCGCCCACGGCGGGGTGGTTATGAAACAGATCGATGATGCCGCCGGCGCCGTGGCCATTCGCCATGCCCGCAAAATAGCGGTAACGGCATCCATCGATCGTCTTGATTTCCATCATCCGGTCTATATCGGCAACCTGCTGATCGTCAAAGCCTCCCTCAACATGGCCGGCAGAACGTCCATGGAGGTGGGTGTTCGCGTGGAGGCGGAAGACCTGCTGACCGGAAAGATCAAACATACTGCCTCCGCTTACCTTACCTTCGTTGCCCTGGACGAAAATTCCAAACCGGCTCCGATAGCGCCCCTCATCCTCGAAGGGGAAGAGGAAATCCGGCGGAACAAAGAAGCCAGGCAACGCAAACAGATTCGTCTGGCGGAGAAAAAAATTCCCGAAGACTGCCTGCCGCCGCCGGACTGATGCAGACAGGCCGATATCTTTTCCATACGGCACACCAATCGTATGTGTGCAAAAAAGATCGTAGGCTGCGTACCCTGCGAATCAACCCAAAGGATCCTGGTCTAAAAAACAGCGGACGCCTGGTCGAGAATGATCATCATGAAAAAAGCGAACGCAGCATATAAAAAAGTTATCCTGATCGTCACGTTGCTGGGACTTGTGGTCCTCTTTTTCGCTTTCGACCTGCACACTTTTCTGACCTTTGACGATATCCGTTCCCGCCTGGACAATTTCCAATCCTTTTATGCCCGCAACCAGGCGGTGACAATTGCGGTTTACATGGGTGTCTACATCCTGGTCGCCGCTTTGTCCCTGCCGGGCGCTGTTCCCATGACCCTGATGGGGGGAGCCCTGTTCGGTCTCTGGACGGCCACCCTGATCGTGTCCTTCGCCAGCACCATCGGCGCCACCCTGGCATTTCTGGTATCCCGTTTCCTTTTCCGGGATACGGTCCAGCAAAAATTCGGCGATCGGCTGGCCGTCATCAACCGCGGCATCCAAAAAGAAGGGGCCTTCTACCTGTTCGGTTTGCGGCTGGTACCCCTCTTTCCATTTTTCGTCATCAACCTGACCATGGGGCTTATGCCCATCCGTACCGTTACCTTTTATCTGATCAGCCAGATCGGCATGCTCCCCGGCACCTTTGTATACGTAAACGCCGGTACCCAGCTGGCCAAACTCGATTCTGTTTCCGGCATCCTCTCCCCCGGGATCGCTTTTTCTTTCATCCTGCTGGCTGTTTTTTCTATTATTGCTAAAAAAACATTGTATGCTTTCAAGTCCCGAAAAGTGCTGGCGGGATACAAAAAGCCGGCCACATACGACTACAATCTGGTGGTCATCGGTGCCGGTTCAGCCGGACTGGTAGCCTCGTATATCGCCAGCGCGGTTGGTGCCCGGGTTGCGTTGGTGGAAAAAAACAAGATGGGAGGGGACTGTCTCAATACCGGCTGTGTGCCCAGCAAGGCCCTGATCCGGAGTGCCAAAGTTCTTTCGTATGTCAGGCGGGCCGGTGAATTCGGGTTCCGGAAAGGCAACATCGATTATGATTTCGGTGAAGTAATGGAACGCGTGCAGGCCGTCGTGCAGAAAGTGGCCCCCCATGATTCGGTGGAACGCTACACCAAACTCGGGGTCGACTGCTATGCAGCCGAAGCTGAAATCCTGACTCCCTGGACGGTGCGTGCCGGCGAAAAAACCATTACCACCCGCAATATCATCATCGCAGCCGGCGCCCGGCCTTTCGTACCGCCCATCCCCGGCCTTGATTCCATCGACTACCTGACTTCAGACACGGTCTGGTCTCTGCGGCGACGCCCGGACAGGTTGGTACTGCTGGGAGGCGGCCCAATCGGCAGCGAACTCAGCCAGGTTTTTTCACGGCTGGGGTCGACCGTGTACCAGGTTGAAATGGGGCCGCGCATCCTTTCCAGGGAAGACCCGGAAATTTCGGAAGCCATTCAGGCCGGGTTCGAATCAGAGGGGATCCACGTACTGACCGGCCACCGGGCCACCGCCATTGAGACAGATGGGGGCAATAAACGCCTGATCTGTGACCGGAATGGAGAAAAGGTGGTAATCCCCTTTGATGAAATCCTGGTTGCGGTAGGAAGGGCCGCCACCGCTCGGGGGTATGGCCTCCAAAAGCTGGGAGTGGCCCTGGCCGGAAACGGAACCATCGAAACCGATGAATTTCTGCGGACCAATTTTCCCAATATTTTCTGTGCCGGTGATGTGGCCGGTCCGTACCAGTTCACCCATACTGCCGCCCACCAGGCTTGGTATGCGTCGGTGAATGCCCTGTTTGGCGGCATTAAGAAGTTCCGAGTCGACTATCGCGTGATTCCCTGGTGCACCTTTACGGATCCGGAAGTGGCGCGGGTGGGCCTCAACGAACTGGAAGCCCGGGAAAAAGGGATTGCATATGAAGCGACCACTTACGGAATCGAGGATCTGGACCGGGCCATCGCCGACTCCGAAAACAAGGGCATGGTGAAAGTGCTCACCCGACCGGGCAGCGACAAGATACTGGGTGTTACCATTATGGGCCCCCACGCCGGCGATATTATTGCCGAATACGTGCTGGCCATGAAACACGGCCTTGGCTTGAATAAGATTCTGGGCACAATCCACATTTATCCAACCCTGGCCGAGGCCAACAAATATGCCGCCGGGGAATGGAAAAGGGCCCACAAACCGGAGCGGTTGCTCCGCTGGGTAGAACGTTACCTAACCTGGAAGAGGAAATAATCCGGATTCAGTGACGGTATTGGTGCGGGTCATTCGTAAAGCGGCATCAATCTAAAAAAACATATCGGCCTCGTCATGGACCCGAAAAGTTGAATGAATTGTGCCGAGATACGGGAGGGCAAGATGGCGGAAAAAAGATTGTACATCAGGTGCCTGAACTGCCGCGCAAAGAACAGGATTCCGGAACCACGGCTCAAGGACAAACCGAAATGCGGCAAATGCAACACCCCGCTTGATCTCAAAGACTTCAAGGGCATTCCGGTGGACATAACGGATGCCACCTACGCCATTGAAGTGGCGGATTCGCCCTTGCCGGTGGCATTAATCTGCTGGGCGTCCTGGTGCAGTTCGTGCCAGGCGCTTCTGCCGATCATCGCCCGCCTGGCACCGCAATACGCCGGTAAAATAAAATTCGCTAAAGTAAATGTGGAACATAATCAGCAGACCGGGGCCCGCTTTTCCGTTCAGAGCATCCCGGTAACGTTAGTGCTTCGCAACGGTCAACTGGTCAACCGCCTGGTGGGGGCCCTGCCGGAAATGGAATTGCGCCGCAACCTGGACATCATAGCCGCTGCCTAAATCAACCCTAAGGTTGCCAAGGCCGGAGAGCTACAGAAACCTCACCGGCGGTAAAGTCCTGATCCGGTTGCGAATTGTTCTGTCATTTCCTGCGTTTTCAGGCATTTTATCTCTCTTCGCCATGTTTTTTATGCAACTATAGGATGAACAGCCTGTCACAGCGGCTCAATCTCCCTGTTCGGCCATATAGTCGTCGTAGGTTGTCTCAAATTGATAGCGGGGTTTCAGGCCTTCCGGCTCATATCCCCGAAACTCAGGCATGATACAATTCCGACTTCAACCAGTCGCGCACTTCACCGCTCAGACGATAAACCCCCTTGGCTCTGCCATTGGCCTTGAAATAACGGGCAGCCAATTCATTCGGGATGTCGATCCGGGCCAACTCCACGGCTTCTTCCGAATTTCTGCGGACAAGGTAAATCACCGGTTCATCCTTCCAGGTGTTGACCACGAAATAATGGGTCACATCATCCTTGGATCGAATCACATAATTTCCCCGGGTCCAGTTGTTGCCCCATTCCAAGTAAAGCCTGACAGCCTCCTCGGGTGTCATATCCCAATCAATGGAATTCAAAAGATCGGTATCGTTTTTTATATTTTCAAGTTTTAACATGGGTTGTCTCCTTTGCCTTCCGGTTTCCCTTGCGGACAGTCTTTCCGTCCTGAATGGTATTACAATAGATACTGGCAAGTAACGTGCCAAAGCTTTTTTCAAGACGCTCTGTCTTTTTTTCCTAATATTTTTAGTAGTTTTATTAAAAAAAAGGCCTGCCTTACCCCGCTGTGTCGGCCGGCAGTCAAATTATGAGCCACAACTGTATCACAAACAAAGTTGAGACATTACCAAATCCATATTCCGGCCGTCTTTCAATCATTGCTTTACTTATAATCATCATTTCGGCATACTGGTGGCGATCTTGGGTATCATCGAATTTTACGGAATATTGCGGGAATCCACCCAATGCCGGCCGGACACAGCCGGCGGTTTTAATAAAATGAGCCCGATCCGCTTCCGCACTGGCACGATTTTTGATTATCTAAAAGAGAACAAGCAAAAGTTGTTGCGCAGGTGTAAAATTGGTTTCCGACGGCAGGAAAAGGTTGACATTAAATCGGGAGGGTAGCATGAATATCGACAGGCTTATTTTTCGATTCTCAGGGATCATGGTTTTGCTGACACTGCTCTTGGCTCAACTGCACAACCCCGGATGGTTCTGGGTTACCACTTTCATCGGAGCCAACCTTTTGCAGTCTTCATTCACGGGGTTTTGCCCGTTGGTAAAAGTTCTAAAACCACTTGGGATTAGGCCGGGAAAAGCGTTTGAGTAGAAGCTATCTCAAAAAACGGATTTTGGTTCAAGATCAAGGCGGACGCGAGTTTCAAACCGGAGGCGCCAGCGAAGCCAGTGCCTGTTGTGGTAAATACTGCTGTATTTCGAGGATTTGGAACGAACGCCCAACGCAGATATTGGGCCAAAAGACTTTTTTGAGATAGCTTCCAGTGATAAACACGCGTATTTGGTTCTGCTTCTGAATTAGAAAGGACTCTTTATATGGAAGAAACGGCTAAAAAAGGTGTTCAGGTTTATTCGCTCAGCACCTGCAGTCACTGCAAATCGGTAAAAAAACTGCTCGCTGAATGCACCGTCCATTATGATTTCGTGGATGTGGACCTCCTCGAAGGAGAGGAGCGCAAGGCAATTCTTGAGGATGTAAAAAAGTTTAATCCGAAGTGTTCTTTTCCAACGATCATTATCGGGCAAACGGTGGTTGTCGGCTACAAAGAAGAAAAAATAAAAGAAGCACTGGGTATTGGAAAAGAAGGCTGATCCGCTGTTTGACAGCCGGCCGCAAATTCAAACCACTCCATCCGTAACGCCTGATCGGCATGAAACGGCCGTGTGGCTTAATGAATCAGGAAATCCCACAACCGCAGCCGGGCAACATCATGAATACGAACAACACCCCCGCCAACTGCGGGTATGCTTTAACGGATACCGTGCCGCATCATGCCGGCAGCTGCTTGCGGGGCCTGCCATGAGCCGTCCGCGGATGACAACCCGATTGAAAAAAACCCGTTTTTTTTTAAATGTCGCTATCTTCGCAGCCATTCTGGCATCTGCGGTCGGTCTGTCGGTTTACGGTGCCAAAACGCTTGGCTACAACTGGCAATGGTACCGAATTCCCCGTTATTTATTCAGCGTCGGGCCGGAGGGGATTGTATCCGGTCCGCTCCTGCGGGGGCTGCTGGTCACCTTTCAGGTGGTGTCGCTGAGCCTGCTCTTTTCCGCTTTGCTGGGTGTTATTACCGCCGTCGTGCGAATCTCTGGATCCACCGGGGGCCGAGCCCTGGCAAGGGGCTACATTGAATTGATCCGTAACACGCCGTTGCTGATTCAACTCTTTTTTATCTATTTTGTATTTTCCCCACTGATGGGTTTGAGCCGTTTTCCGGCGGCAGTCCTGGCGCTCAGCCTTTTCGAAGGTGCCTATGCATCCGAAATTATTCGAGCCGGCATTCTGTCCGTAGAATCAGGCCAATGGGAATCCGCCCGTAGCCTGGGATTCAACCGACTCCAGATGTATACTCACATTATTGTTCCCCAGGCTGTCCGGACGATGCTGCCGCCATTGGCAAGCCAGTCTGTTTCGCTGGTAAAGGATTCCGCGCTGGTCAGTACGATCGCCATCTATGATCTGACCATGCGCGGCCAGGAAATCATCGCCGAAACCTTTCTCGTGTTTGAGGTGTGGTTCACAGTGGGAGCAATTTACCTGGTAATTACATCGGTATTGTCCACCGGTGTTTTCTACCTCGAAAAAAAATAAGGAGAAAACAATGTTTAAAAAATCATCAAGCCTTATCGCCGTTGTTACCCTCCTGGTGTGTTGCAGTATTTTTCTGTCGACACCGGCCGCCATCATGGCCGACACAAACAACAGCGTCGTTGAGCAGATCCAGAAACGCGGTGTCCTGCGTGTCGGCATGTCCACTTTCGTCCCCTGGGCCATGAAAAGCAAAACCGGTAAACTGATCGGGTTCGAAATCGATGTGGCCACCCGGCTGGCCGCGGATATGGGGGTCCAGGTGGAATTCATACCCACCAAATGGTCCGGCATCATCCCGGCCCTGCTCACCGGCAAATTCGATGTTATCATCGGCGGCATGGGTATTGTGCCGGCCCGCAACCTCAAGGTCAATTTCAGCATTCCCTATGACTACACCGGCATGTCCATGGTAGCCAACAAAAAAATTGCCGGCGGTGTCATGGGCCTTGAGGCGTTCAACAAGCCGGACGTGGTCATCGCGGCCCGCCTGGGATCGACTGCCGTGGCGGCCACCAAACGCCATCTGCCCAAAGCTCAAATTCGGATGTTCGACGATGAATCCCAGGCCTACCAGGAATGTGTCAACGGCAATGTCCATGCCGTAGTGGGTTCAGCGCCCACCCCGGCGTTTCAGGCCATTAAACATTCCGATCTGCTCTACCTGCCCATGGAAGGGACTTTCACCAGGGAACCCATCGGGTTCGCTGTTCGCAAAGGTGATCCCGATACGCTCAATTTTTTCAATTCCTGGATCCGGGTCGTAGAATCAGAAGGATGGCTGCGGGAACGCAAGCACTATTGGTTCGAAACGAAAGAATGGGAAAAAGAAATCCTGTAATGCTGGTTTGAACTGCTGTTGAAACACTGCCTTGATTGCCGGGCAGCGGATTTCAGCAATATGTCAAAACCGGCGCCGGAAATATGCTTCGGTTTCGAAACAATCGCCAAACGTGCAACCGGATTAACGACAATTGTCAAACATGCGCAAACGCAAAAGGCTCTCCACAGCCGACACCATACTTTTACTGGTCGCAGCAGCGGTTTTGGGGTGGCTTTACTATCGGGTCGCCGCTCAATTACACTATAAATGGAACTGGGCGGCCATCCCTCAATACCTGTTCCTGCGCGATCCGAATAGCGGACACTGGATCCCCGGCCTCATAACCCAGGGACTGTTCACTACCCTGCGGTTAGGTATCTGGGCTTCCGTTCTGGCCATGTTTGCCGGCCTCGTAATGGGTATGGCCCGGGTCATCGGCCCATTGTGGCTTCGCCTTTTAGGGTGGTCTTACGTGGAACTGATCCGCAACTTTCCGATCATTATCTGGATTTTTATTTTCTATTATTTCATCGCGGACCAGCTCATCCAGGCCACCGGCCTGGACCGCATCGGCAGCATTGATGCGGGCATCCTGCAAACCGTACTGGCCGTTTCGGGTGGCCCGCTCAACCAGCTGCCGATTTTCCTGGCAGGCGCAACAGCCCTGGCCATCTACGAAGGTGCCTACATCACCGAGATTGTGCGGGCGGGTATCCAATCCGTGAATCCGGGGCAATGGGAAGCTTCCGCCGCTCTCGGCTTCAACCGGCGGCAGCAGATGCGACACATCATCCTGCCGCAGGCTTTCACCAACATTCTGCCTCCGCTTACCGGCCAGTTCATTTCCATTATCAAGGACGCTTCCATCCTGTCGGTGATCTCCATTCAGGAACTGACCTTTCAGAGCATGGAACTGATGGCGGCTTCATTTCTGACTTTTGAAATCTGGATCGTGGTGATGGCGCTCTATTTCGGTATCTGCTTTGTCTGTTCACTGGCAGCCGACCGGCTTGTGCAGCTATACAAAACAACCCGGCCGACGGAAATGGCCCTGTAAACCTTTAATTATTGAAACATCAATACAAATACACCGAAAAACATACGGCATTGTATAGATCCCATAAGGCAACCCATGCAAAAACACATATTCACCCACCGATCCAGGATAGCGGCACCCGTAACGGAATTGTTCGACTGGCACTCCCGCCCGGGTGCCCTGGAACGCCTGACCCCACCGTGGGAAAGCGCTCAGGTGATTCAGCGTGCCGGAGGTATCGAAACCGGCTCTACCGCAATCGTGCGCGTTAAAACGGGTCCGTTTGCCGTGACCTGGAAGGCGGAACACTTCGATTATCAAAAGAATACATGTTTTCGCGATCGACAGGTAAGCGGCCCTTTCGCCTCCTGGGTCCACACGCACCGTTTTGAAGCGGACGGAGAGAATGCATCGATCCTGGACGACCACATCGAATACGCGCTTCCTTTGGGTTGGCCCGGGAATCTAGCCGGTGCGGGTATGGTCGCCCGAAAACTGGCCCGGTCTTTCCGCTACCGTCACGATGTAACGGCAGCCGACCTGGCGGATCATCTTTCTTACCGGGGTGCGCCCCTGACCATTGCCATCAGCGGGGCCAGCGGGCTGATCGGGACGGAGCTCATTCCGTTCTTGACCACCGGGGGGCATCGAACCCTGCGGCTGGTCCGGCGAAAAGCGGATCCTGCCCTGGGGGAAATTTTCTGGGACCCGTTCACGGACCGCCTCGACCCGCAGGACCTGTCCGGAAGCGGGGCGCTGGTTCACCTTTCCGGTGAAAGCATCGGCCAGGGACGCTGGACCCCGGAAAAAAAACGGCGAATCATCGAAAGCCGCAACCGGACCACCGCGCTGATCGCAAGAACAGCCACCGCTATGAACCCACTTCCGGAGGTTATCGTATGCGCTTCCGCCATCGGGTATTACGGCGATCGTGATGAAGACGTTATGACGGAAGAAAGCACCTGCGGCGCCGATTTTATCTCCGGAGTCTGCTCCGAGTGGGAAGACACCGCCCTGCCGGCAATCGAAAAAGGCATTCGAGTGGTTTTCCTGCGTATCGGAATCGTTCTCAGCCCCGCGGGAGGCGCCCTGCAGCGCCTGCTGACCCCTTTTAAAATTGGCATCGGCGGCAGGATCGCTTCCGGGCGACAGTACATGAGCTGGGTCACCATTGATGATGTCCTGGGAATCATCCACCGCGCCATCACGGACCGTAAACTCCAGGGGCCGGTCAATGCCGTGGCCCCGAACCCGGTTTCCAACCTTGCGTTCACCGAAACCCTGGGAAAAGTTCTCCGCCGCCCGACCCTGTTCACGGTTCCGGAAGCTGCCATCCGTAGGATTTTCGGGGAAATGGGAAAGGAGATCCTGCTGTCCAGCACCCGGGTACACCCGGAGAAACTGATCGACAACCGCTATTCGTTCCGGCACCCGGATCTGGAAGGGGCGGTCCGCCACCTGCTGGGGCGTTATGCGAAAACGGAATAACTGCATCGGGAACACCATTTTATGCCCCCCCCGGCCTTTACCGATCTATGGACGGGCAACCGGTGATGAACAACAAAACCGGATTCGGCTGCGGCCGGTCTGGCATGAGGTGGCTTGCATTTTCTGTTTTGACAGGGGTATGCATTTCAATATAGTGGTTGACGGCAATGACTTTCAAAAACAATGACTTCCTTGCGGTGAATTAATGAGTCTAAAATTACGGATACTCCTGGCCGCGACTATGGTAACGGCGTTATTCTTCGGATTCCTGCACCTGTTCGTTCCAGGCGGCAGTCTATACAATTTCGAACGTTTGCACATCTTTCTCTTCAACCTGGTGAGCGGCGGCACCATCCTGTTGGTTTACAGCGAAAACAAACGCGAACTGTCCGGCACGAGCGCTGCTTTCGTGGTTCTTGCTTTTGCTTACGCCGTATTGGCATTTAAACATCTTTACCTGCCGGCCATGTTGGTGGCCTTTGTGCTGGCCGGCATTGTCGATTCCGTGCGAATCCGTCTTTTTTCGGTCTTTCCATGGGGTTTTTTCGATCCCAAGACACCCGTCTACAAAAAATTCCACCAGGCTTCCCTGCTCTGCCTTTCTGCCGGTCTGGTGATTTCCGGGCTGGTAATC
>CAZKYZ010000026.1:0-17166 GCA_964557055.1 uncultured Desulfobacterales bacterium | reverse complement strand
GGAGGCCCTGGAGGTTACCCCTATACGTGGAGTTGCCAATTGGATTTCCGGGCTGGGGTCGTGCGTACGTGACTCATGGTATCGATTGCGGGTTCCTCAAACCGGTTGACTGACCGATGGTTTTTATGGATGATTGTGCTATAATAACCAAGTGTTTCAACGATAGAGTTAGTGGGGGGAGGAATGTTCGGAGACATCTTCAGCTGCTGGGAGATTTTTTTGGCCGTATCGGTGGGTATTGCCTATGTGCTGTATGTTCTGTACCAGGCCAGAAAAGATGCCCGGCCGCGCAAGCTCTGTGAGGCCGAGCTTCTGGCCAAACTGGCGTTGATGGGCCCCAATACCGAATACGATATTTTTCGGGTGGCTGCACAGGAATGGCATGCGGCCGATAGCCGTGTTGAGAAAGATTTCAGGGAATATCTGCTGGAGGGGCTGATTCCTTATTACGTCAACAGCTACCTGAGAAAATACGCAAAGGAAAACGGGGACGTCTTCAAGCCGCCTTTTACGGCTGCCGGTCGTGACTGTCTGCCGTGGCTGAAGTAGACCTGCCGGCATCCTGATGTACCATTTAACATACAGCATGATCATGCCGGAGATGAATGGCGGGGAGTTGTTTGACCGGATCCGGGAAATTCGACCGGATATGCCCGTTCTCCTTTCGAGTGGCTACAGTATGGAAGGGCAGGCCATCAAAATCATGAATCGCGGCTGCAACGGATTTTTCCAGAAACCATTTGGTATCCACAAACTTTCTCATAAAATTCAGAAAGTACTATCGACAGCCGGCGACGGCGATAGCGGTTAGAAAGCAGAAAACGGCACAATTTTTTTCGGCGTTCAGGGCGTCGGCAATTTCATTGTTCATACCGGAGAACGTCTCGTCCCACATGGCGATCATGGGATAGGGAGGTGAGGTGACCACCAGGTCGATGCTCTGCGATGCTACCCGGCCTATGTCTTGGGCATTGCAGTGAAATATCCGGTGCGTGGTTTTCATGGTTTGCTTTGTGTGAAAATCAGATTCCTGTTTCGGCTACAGGGCCATATTGTGAATGGTTGCGTTGCTCATGTCCAGATGGTCGACCAGGGAACAGACGATGTGCTGGTGGAACCGGGAAGCGAGTTCCGGATCGATGTGTTGAATACGATGGAATTTTTCAGCGGACAGGGAGTAGAGAACACAGTCGGTGGCGGCACTGGCGGTGGCGCTTCGCGGGCGTTTGGTGTAAACGCCCATTTCCCCGACAACGGTTCCCGGTCCCATGGTGACCAGGCGAACATTTTCACCATCCCGACTTTCCAGAACAATTTTAATTTCACCGTTTTCGATAAAGTACATATCTTCGGCGCTGTCGCCTTGCAGAAAGAGGATTGCTTCTGCAGCCAGTTCGATCCGTTTCATATACCCCATCAGCCGGTCTGCCGCAAGCTCGGAAGCCAGCAGGGCGGTCAGATGTTGGCGCATGCTGAAATGCTGCAGGTCAGGTGCCTTTTCGGCAGCCAATATCCGGTTTTCACACCATTCCAGGGCATGGTCCAGATCCGGGCAGTACGCAGCAGAAAATCGCTGCCGCTCCGAGCCGGATCGATTTTTCCGCTCGGCGTTTTTGAATTGGCTTCGAAGTCCATTTTTCAATCCGGAAAACAGAAGTTCAATACAACGGGCGGCGGCGACCTGCTGGATGCGGATAAAGCTGTTGACAGCCGAGGTGTCGATGTCCGGTACCATCCGGAAGTCTATAATGAGGTATTGCGTCCGCCCCGCGTCCAGCTTATGTTTGATTTGTAAAAACAATTTTTCAGCTGTCCCGAAAAACAGGTACCCCTGCAGGCCCAGGATCCAAATTCGCCCGCCATGGTTTGCCAGTACTTCCCGATGCACTGCGGCCCTGCGGACTCGGCTGCTGATTTTGGATCCGGAAAGGCTGTATTTGACGACAGCCGTCCGACTGTAGTTGACCACAAAAACGGCGGCAGCTACGAGGATGCCGGTGGCGATGCCTTCCAGAAACCCGAATAAAATAATTACCAGCAGGATCAGTATCAACAGGAGGTAATCCGCCACCGGCATTTTTTTACGGGATTCGAAAACCCAGGTCGTCATCAGGTCGAGGCCAATGTACATCAGAATCCCGCCGACCACCGCACGCGGCAGGAAAGAAATCAGGTCGGGGCCCACAAGGATGCCGCCGGCACAGATGGCGGTATAAAAAATGCCGCCAGCCCGTTTGCGGGCGCCGAGGGAATAGCTGAAAACAGTGTCGACAGCCGTGTGAAAGGCGATGCTGCCGCCGAACAGCCCGCTGGTGATGCATGCCGCGCCGGCGACCGTAAACTCCCGATTGGATCGAAATTCCCGGTTGATACCGATTTCGATGGCGGACGTGGCCATGAGAAATGAAATAATGCCCAAAAATACGATGGTGGCAATATTGCCCCCCTGGTCAAGCAGTGCATGAGGGTTGATATCGAAAAATAGAGACAGCGAGGGGAGACAAAGCCGGCCTTCACCGCTGACCGCTTCGAACAGGAAGCCGGCAGCCCTGGCGGACTTAAGGGAAGTACCGGTATATGACAACAGCAGGTAAAAAAGGGCTGTTCCGGCAGCAATCATTCCCAGGAAAATGCCGAAATGACGAAAATAGCGAACAGCCAGCAGCATGAGGACAGCCAGCCCGGCGCCGGGGATCCAGTGGGCGGCATCCGCCGGTTGCAGTAACTGCAGCCAGCTGGTGGGATCTTCGTAAATTTTTCCTGTCATCACCGGTAAGGAGCCGGTCAGCATGATAAATCCAGCGCCTGCAAAATAGCCGGCCACGACCGGATATGGAACGAAACGAAAGAAGTTTCCGATCTTATAATGGCCCAGCAACAGCAGAAAAATTCCGGTCAGCAGGGTGCTGACCACAATGGCGGCCATGATCGTGGGAAGTGCCTGGTCCGGGGAGACCGATTCAGATATGGAAAAGGCCATCAATGCAATGACGGCACAGATATTCCCCTTGGGGGACGCGATGACCCCCGGCAGGGAACTGCCCAGGGCGACCAGAAGTGCGCCGGTGGTTGTGGTAACCAGCATAATCCCTACGCCGGTTACCAGATGGGCACTGAGATTTCCGGAAAAAATCAGGGCCGCCAGGGAGATGGCATAGGTTACATTTAAAATGCCAAGAACAGCCGGTGATATTATCTCCGGCAGCAGGTCTGATTTCAACGCACCCCCTGTCGATTTATCCGTGTTTTATAGTCGATACATGCGTGCTTCCAATTTCATTTTGAGGGGTATTTTCACCACGGGGCCGGCAACTTGTCAACAAGTGATCCGGCTGAGAGGATCAAAAATGTCGTAACCTGCCAGGTGGTCCGATATAGATGACCGCTTTTTCATTTGCACTAGTGGATTGATGTTTGTTATGGATAAAGGCAATCGTTGGTTGTTTATACCCCATATTTACATCCATATTTGTGTTACTATACAATAATATCATAAAAGCGGATAACGGGAAACGGGAATGATATCGAGAATCGATCATATATCTATCGCGGTTCCGGATTATGAAAAGGCGCGCGAATTTTTTACAACGGTTTTTGGAGCAGTGCCGGGGGCCTTTGCCGATGATGCTCGCCTGAAATACCATTGGCGGATTTTTTCCCTTGGTGACCTGTCCCGGCTTGAGCTGCTGAAACCGACTGCTGAGGGCAGTTTTTTGGAAAAATTCTACCAGAAAAACCCCTGTGGCGGCGTCCATCATATAACCCTGGAAACACCGGATATTCAGTTTGTCAAAAAAGGCCTGGACGAAAACAGCATTCCCTATTTCGGATATGCGGAATACGGCGATATCTGGAAAGAGCTGTTCATCCATCCCCGCGACGCGTTTGGGGTTCTGATCCAGATCGCCGAGTTTCATCCCGACGATTTCCTGGATGATCGGGTAAAATTGCCTGCCGGTAGAAAATGGTCTGTCCACAGGGATGACCAGGGGACCCACCTGAAATTTGCTCACCCCGGAGGAGGAACCAGTGATGTTGTTCTCACTGACGACGAAGCGGCTATGCTCATCGAAGATCTGAAAAAGTAATACCCCAATCAACTTATGGGAGAGCATCTAATGCGAACAAAGATGATAACCATTCTATTGGTTCTGCTGGTTGGTATGGCGACCCAAGCCCAAGATTGGGAAATGTCAGTCGAATCATCCCGTGGGAAAACAGTTTATTTCAATGCCTGGGGCGGAAGCAAGGAAATCAACAGCTATATCCGCTGGGCGGCCGTGGAGATTGAAAAACAGTATGGTGTCCGGTTGGAACACGTGAAAGTGGAGGATATTTCCGATACGGTAACCCGCATTCTGGCCGAAAAAACCGCCGGCAAGAACAGCGGGGGATCTGTTGATATGATGTGGATCAATGGAGAGAATTTCAAGGCCATGAAAGAAGCCTCCCTGTTGTACGGACCATTTACCGGGATGCTTCCCAATTTTGCTCTTGTGAATACGGATAAATTACAGATCAACGAAGACTTCACTGTCCCTGTGGAGGGGCTCGAAGCCCCCTGGGGAGTTGGTCAGCTCAATTTTCCTTACGACCGGGAACGTATGCAGCGACCACCCACGAACGCAGTGGAACTTCTGGCGTATGCCAAGGAGCACCCGGGGCGGGTAGGCTACCCGCGTCCTCCCCAGTTCCACGGGTCTTCCTTTTTGAAGCAGGTATTGCTCGACCTGGCTGTTGATTCGGCACCTTTATACCGGCCTGCGAATGGAGAGGATTTTGAAGTGGTGACGGCCCCCTTGTGGAAGTGGCTCGATCAGTTCCACCCGGTTGCCTGGCGCAAGGGGCGTGCTTTTCCCACCAGCAGTTCTCACATGACACAACTGCTGGACGATGGTGAACTCGATATGGCCATCAGTTTCAATCCCCAGGATGTGAAGACGGCCATAAAGAACGGAAATCTTCCGGAAAGTGCCGGCACTTTTGTGCTCGAGATCGGCGCACTCACCAACAGCCATTTCCTGGCCATCCCTTACAACAGCGACAGCAAGGATGCCGCTATGGTGGTTATCAACTTTTTCATGTCGCCCCGCGCTCAGGGAAGAAAGGCTGATACCGACCACTGGGGCGATCCGACGGTTCTGGATTTGAATAAACTGACACCTTCCGACCGGGATTACTTTGTCGGGGAACCGGTCCTGTTTAAGAGTGTCGGGGAACCCCATCCGTCCTGGATGGTTGCCATTGAGAAGGCCTGGCAGGAAAAGTACGGCCACTGATGCTGCGTCTTTTCGTCCCACTGATCAGTCTGGTTTGTTTTCTGCCGCTCCTTTTCGGTATGGCCGGTGTTCTATTGCCGGCTTTCGGGTTCAATCCGGCCGTGCAACATGCTTCCCTGGGAATGGAGGCGATCTCGCTGGCCCTGGCGGAGCCTGGTATTTTAAAAAGCCTGGGACTGACGCTGTTCACCGGCATAGGGGCAACCCTGGTCTCCCTGTTGTTCTGCTTTCTGATCGCCAGTTTTTGCTGGCAAACACGCTGGTGGATCGTAATTCGTACGGCGCTGACACCGATCCTGTCTCTTCCCCATGTGGCTTTTGCCATCGGATTTGTTTTTTTGTTTGCTCCCAGCGGGTGGCTGCTGCGCTTTTTTACTCCCTGGCTTACCGGGTGGCAAGCCCCCCCGGATTGGCAGATTATCCAGGATCCGCTGGGCCTTTCCCTCACCCTCGCCATGGTCATGAAAGAGACGCCGTTTTTGATTCTCATGAGTATGGCGGCGTTTTCCCAAATCGACATACATCGGCAACTCCGGATCGCCGGAAGCCTCGGATACCGGCCTCACCAGGTCTGGTTCAAGTTGCTGCTGCCGCAGCTCTACCCGCTGATACGTCTCCCGGTTCTGGCGGTACTGGTATACAGTCTTTCGGTGGTCGATATGGCCCTGCTTTTGGGGCCAAACCGCCCCCCGACACTTGCTGTACAGGTGTTTCACTGGTTCCGGGAGCCGGATCTGACACTGCTGACCCGGGCGGCGGCCGGAGCGTTTGTACTTCTTGCGGCTACGCTGCTGTGTATTTTTGTGTGCATTCTGGCGGAAAAGCTTTTTATGTTAGGAATGCGTTACCGCCTGGTAAATGGTTATCGCGGGCGCCGTGTCCGGTTTTCGGCGATGGCCGTAAAGTGTCTGGCGCCGATGGGTATGGTTATCTCCCTGACGATTCTGGCATCTTTGGGATTATGGAGTGTTGCCCACCGGTGGCGGTTTCCCGGGATATTGCCGACGCAATGGTCGTTTCTTTTGTGGCGCACAGAGACGCCTTACACCGCACAGCCGGTGTGGAACACGGTGCTCCTTGCAGCCCTGGCAAGTATCGCCGCATTGGCTTTGGTGATCGGCGCTCTGGAATACCAGCGTGCCAGCGGAAAAAGATGGCCACTGGCAATAATCGCCCTGCCCATCCTGCTGCCGCAGCTTCCCATGCTTTTCGGCATTCAAACGGCCGTTGTGTGGGCCGGGGGGGATACGATCTTTTGGATCGTATTATGGGGGCATATCCTCTTTGTTTTTCCCTATCTCTATCTCTGTTTGTATGGTAACTATCTGCAATACGACCAACGCTATATCCAGGCTGCCCTTTCCATGGGAACCGGAGCCCTGAAAAGCTGGTGGCGCATCAAACTGCCGATGCTGATCCGGCCGGTACTGTTTTCCTGGGCGGTGGGCTTTTCCGTGTCCATTGCCCAGTATCTTCCGACGCTGATGCTTGGCGGCGGCAGGATAAGTACCATCACGACAGAGGCCGTAGCCATCGGCAGCGGCGGTGATCGTCAACTGGCTGCCATCTATGCCCTTATACAACTTGGGTTGCCGGCCATGGCCTATCTGTTTGCCCTGGCGTATCCCCGGCTGCGATATTTCCGGAGGGGTTCGCTTCATGCAGCAAGTGCTTAACATCGAAAACCTGACCATCCGCAATGCAACAAACACCCTGTGTGAAAACCTTTCCTTTCGTATTTCTCCGGGGGAGATCGTTACCCTCATGGGGCCGTCGGGAAGCGGCAAGTCCACCATCCTGAGTTTTATTTTAGGCGCGTTGAACAGTGATTTTAGCGCCAGGGGAATTGTTCATCTGGGTAATCGGGATCTGGCCGGACAACCCATCGAAAAGCGTGGCATCGCCATTCTGTTTCAGGATGACCTGCTGTTTCCACATATGAGCGTTGCCGAAAATCTGTTGTTTGCACTTCCCCCGGGAGTAAAGAAGGCAAGAAAACAGGAAGTGACGCGGGCCTTGAAAGATATGGACCTGGCCGGTTTTGAAAAGCGGCTGCCGGAGGCCCTGTCCGCCGGACAGAAAGCGCGCATCAGCCTCATGCGGGCCCTGTTGAGCAAACCGCAGGCCATTTTGCTGGACGAGCCGTTTTCCAAACTGGACAAACCGTTACGCAAAAGCTTTCGTGCCCTGGTGTTTGCAAAAATAAGCGAGATGGGAATTCCGGCCATTCTGGTCACCCATGACGGAGACGACGTTCCGGATAACGGAACCGTAATCTTTCTGGAAGGAGCGTGAAGCATGCTCGACCGGTGGAGTGCCAAACTGCTTCGACACCCCATTGAGCTGCTGGCCGCTCCTTTTGAGCGCAGGGGAATCCCTGCCGACCAGGTGACCGCAATTGGTTTTTTAATCGGCATGACGGCGATTCCCCTGCTGGCGCTGCAGTGGTACCGGGCGGCTCTTTTGGTGGTTGTCGTAAACCGGGTTCTGGACGGTGTGGACGGTGTTCTGGCACGAAGCAAAGGCGTTACCGACAGCGGGGGCTACCTGGATATTGTACTTGATTTTATATTCTATTCCGCCGTGGTGTTCGGGTTTGCCCTGGCTGATCCGCATCGCAACGCACTGGTCGCAGCGGCGCTTGTTTTTGCTTTTGTGGGTACCGGGTCGAGCTTTTTGGGGTTTGCCGCCATCGCCGGCAAACACGGGATGGACAGTCCGGAATATCCCCACAAGAGCCTGTTTTACCTGGGAGGGCTCACCGAGGGAACCGAGACCATTGCCGCTCTGGTATTGTTCTGTCTTTTTCCTGCCAGGTTTCCCATACTGGCGGGTATTTTTTGTGTCGCCTGCTGGGTGACGACGGCAACGCGTATCTGGAGTGGGTATCATACGTTAAGGGCAGAAGGGTTACGGATTCAGGGGGCCGAGGGTTCAAGGGAAAATAGTAAACAGTGAGTAGTGAGTAGTAAGTAGTGCTCCGCAGGATCTGCATCTGAATAATCGGGGTACTGGCCCGGCAGTATTCAGATAGATTTTTCTGGGGCGGCTATCTGATTCTGGCCTTTAACGAATCGCCGACATTTAAAAGCATGTCTATTCAATAATGAATATTGTGGATGCGACCCTCCTGGTTTTTCTCTATTTTTGAGGAGAAAGGTTTGGTCTTCGCTCGGGGAGCTACGCCTGACAAGCAAACGTAGATTTGCCCCCCTTTCCCTGACGTCCAATGGAATTCGACGCAGACCGGTTTGGGCCGGTCCGTTAAAACGTGGAATTTGAGAGAGCATGCAGAATACGAATAAGTCATTTGATCAACTTGGCCTTCGGGTTGAACTGCTTAAAGCCGTTGAAACCAAAGGTTACACCACCCCCACCCTTATACAGACCCGGGCCATTCCCGTTATTCTCGCCGGACGGGACATTCTTGCGCATGCCTGGACCGGAACGGGAAAAACAGACGCGTTTGCACTCCCTCTGGTCGAAATTCTGAGTCACCAGAGCGGTAACCGGCGGCACCCCCGAGCGCTTGTCCTGACCCCCACGCGGGAACTGGCGCTCCAGGTGGGCCAGAGCATCAAGGCCTATGCCAGGAGGGTCTCCCTGCGCTGCACCGTGGTTCACGGCGGGGTTCGCCTCAATCCGCAGGTCGCCCGGATCAGGAGCGGCATTGATATTCTGGTGGCTACCCCCGGCCGCCTGCTGGATCTTGTCGGCCAGAGGCATCTGAATCTTTCCCGCGTAGCGTTTCTGGTTTTCGACGAGGCGGACCGAATGCTGGATTTGGGATTCAGCGAGGATATTTCCGAAATCCTCGACCTCGTTCCAACTGAACGCCGGACCCTGTTGTTTTCCGCCACGTACACCCACCCCATCCGGGAGCTTGCCAAAAGAATGCTGCAGGATCCGGAGCATATTGAGGTGACGCCCGGCAATACGGCCGCTGAAGCGATCATCCAGAAGATTCACCTGGTGGACCGATCAAACAAACGGGCGCTCCTTCTTCACCTGATCACCACCGGAAACTGGTCCCGGACACTGGTCTTTACCCGCACAAAACACGGGGCCAATAAACTCACAGAGAAACTGGCCGCCCAGGGCATCAGCGCCGCTGCGATGCATGGTAACAAGAGTCAATCTTTCCGGACACGCATCCTTGAGGCGTTCAAGAACGGCGAGATCCGCATCCTGGTGGCAACGGATGTGGCCGCAAGGGGCCTGGACATCAGCTCTCTGCCCTATGTGGTCAATTACGACATGCCGGGCACCCCCGAAGATTATGTTCACCGCATCGGTCGCACCGGCCGTGCGGGGGTAAGCGGTATTGCCGTCTCCCTGGTAAGTCATGCTGAAAAGATTTATCTTAAGGCCATCGAAACCCTGCTAAAGCAGAAGATCCCGGTAGAAAAGGTAGACGGTTATACCGAAGATAGCGATGTTCCGGATTTTGTTCTCTATCGTCCCAACAGCCCCTCCAGCGAAAAGAAGGCAGACAAGGCCCTGAAAGAACTGGTTCTGCTAAAAAATGCCAAAAAACAGAGATCGAAAACCCGTAAAGCGAAAAAGACGGGACCCGACCAAAGCTCAGAGCCGAAATCGAAATCCAGCTCTGGTCGGAAAAGCAATAAGGCGGAGAATAAACCGCTCCGTTCAGGAAAACGCTCCCCTCAAGCTTCTAAGCGGGGCAAACCCAGGGGGCCGAGGGTTCAAGGGGGGAAAACAGTCAGGAGTAAGGAGTGAGAAACGGAGGCCGGTATTTCAAAGAACTTATACCAATAATGAATATTTAAGATGCATCCCCAGGATTTGTCTCGGTTTTTTGCGCGTCCTGCTCAATGCCGAAGTTGGCTTTGTTCTATTTCAAAAAGCTTTACGGAAATTACTTTCCGATACTGGAAGAAGTCCTTATCCGTGGTGAAAATGGTGACCTCCAATCTTTTTGCAACGGCACATATGAGGAAATCAATGTGAGAGCCTTGAATTCCTTTCTTCCTGCATTGATTACATATTTCGGCTGCGGATTCATAATCAGAATCTTGAATTAAGCAATTCTCAAAATAGGATAGCTTTTCTCGTAATCTTTCAAATTTCTTTAAATCACTGTACCCGGAAAGGATTTCTTGACGAATTGGTCCAATGATCAAGACTCGCTGATCCTTGATGAGTGATTCAAGCTGCTTTATTTCAACTTGGTATTCTTTTTTTCGACTTTGTAATGCATAAGACCAGATAGGCGTATCGACAAGAACTTTCACCGGGTTCTGCCTTCTTTATAATCATAGTTGGGGTCCGGGTCCATTTTACCGAAAAGATCCAGAATTTCTAATTGCTTGTGTCTGTTTATGAATTCTTGCAAAGCCAAATTGACAGTTTCCTTTTTCGTTTTTAAGCCACTGACTTCTAAAGCTTTTACAAGTAATTTTGGATCGATAGAAAGATTTGTTGCCATTGTTGCCCTCCTCAGACTCATATTTCTACACAAACTAACACACAACTAAGTGTGTGTCAAAGCAAACGTATGGGTCAGGAATTGCTTGGAGCGCAGCGAAAAGCAATTCCCTGCACCCTTAAAGGTTAGCATTTTCATTGTTGTTCCTGAACTTCAGGATTACCACCTTGAGCCAGATATTTTTTGTACAAGAAAGCCTTTGCTTTATTGAAAACAGCACCTGATCCAACAACTGACACGAAAAAATATCCTTCATACTTTTCAAACAAAACAGAGAAAGCAACTCCTGATTTGCCGAATAGATTCCACTCTTCTGTATCTTTTCCGCTATTACAAAAAATATCTTCTGCTTTTGAAAATGTTCCGGGTTGATATTGGGCATCAATTATTTTTGCCAATTCGGGTAAAATGGCTTCCGTGTCAGGTAAGCATGTTTCATATTTATGGGTCTTACTCATTATGGCACTATGCAAACGGTTAAGCGTTTTTGCGGAGCGGAGCCGACGCAAAGAGTCGATTTGGACGGAACCGCGTACAATTATATTTGGATTTTTATCGGGAGTTTCTTGTTGACCGAAAGGCATTCTGGCGGTGCCAGTTTTCCCGGCATTGGCGGGAACAAGAATACCTTGTACAAAATCCTCTGACCGCAATCTGGACAGGTACCATCTGCAAAAATCGGTGAAGAAGCTCTTCCGGTGTCAAGGAAGGGCAATCGCAAAGTTCCAGTTTCAGAAAACCATGATTGTTGCGTTAGCACCATCACGAAGCGTATAACGATCAAAAATCATTCAATCCACGGGGAATGCGCTCGCTGTTTCGGTTCAAAATGCTTGAAATGTCGCTTGTCCTATTTCGTGCCTTTATCCTTGAATCCCTCGCGCAACTTGAACTTGAGCACCTTGCCCGAGACGTTTCGCGGCAGGGCGTCCAATACTTCCAGAAGCCTGGGGATCTTGTAGTCGGCAATGCACGGTTTGAGGAACTCGCGCAGCTCTTCCAGGGTCAGGCTCTGTCCCTGCTGTAGAACCACCACGGCCATGACGGTTTCGCCCCACTCCGGATTGGGTACCCCGATGATCACGGCATCGGCGATGGCCGGGTTTTCAAAAATGGCGTCCTCAACCTCCTTGCTGTAGACGTTTTCGCCGCCGGTGATGATCATGTCCTTGGCCCGGTCCACCAGGGTGATGTATCCCTCGTCGTCCATGGTCCCCAGGTCGCCGGTATGGACCCATCCGTCCCGTATGGTCTCCCGGGTCGCTTCGGGATTCTTGTAGTACTCTTTCATGGTGGTCTCGCCCTTGATGACCAGTTCCCCCACCACGCCGGGTTCGGTGATGGTGTTGTCCTTGAGATCCACCAGGCGCGTCTCCATATTGACGATGTACTTGCCGCCTGCCCCTGCCTTTCGGATCTGGTCTTCGGGGTACAGTGCCACCCCGCCAGGACCGCCCTCGGTCAGGCCGCAGAGGCAGAAGAACTGGTCGGTTTTGAATTTTTCGATCATCTTGCGTACGGCCTCGGCAGCCATGGGAGCAGCGCCGTAACCGAAATAGCGCACCGAAGACAAGTCATATTTAATGAAGTCGGGCACGCTCATCATGAAGGAGTACATCACCGGAGCGCCGAAGAACTGGGTGATCTTCTCCTTCTCGATGAGCTCCAGTACCAAATTCGGTATGAAATCCTTGACAATGACGTGGGTGGCCCCCATGTAGGTGCCGGGGTTACAGTACAGGTTCAGCTCCGCCGAGTGGAACATGGGGGCGGCGTGGAGAATACGGTCCGTCTGGCGGATGCTGATCAGGGTCGCCACGCTGGTGGTCAGCACCATCTGGGCATGGTGGGTCAGCAGCGCCCCTTTGGGCTTTCCGGTTGTTCCAGAGGTGTAGATGATTTCGCTGTCGTCGTATTCGTCGACCTCGATGTCAGGATTTTCGATGTTTCCTGATGCCATGACATCAGAGAGGGCCTTGAAACCGTTGAATCGTTCGCTCCCGGCGGAAAAATAGGTGTTGACCTTTTCCAGACGCGGCTTCATCTCACGCATGGCCGTCTCGAAGACATCGTCGAAGATCACCGCCACTGCGTCGCAGTTGCCGAAGATATACTCAGCCTCGCGGGCGGCCAGGCGGAAATTGACCGGCACGGCCACTGCACCGATCTTGACGATGCCGTAGAAGGCAAACATGAACAGGTCGGAATTGAACATCCACATGGCCACCTTGTCCCCCTTCTTTACGCCGGCTTCCACAAGCGCATGGGAAACGGTGTTGACCCGCTCGTTGACCTTTTTCCAGGAATAGCGGTTTTCCTGGTAGACAATCCCTTCCTTGTCCGGAACCATTCGGGCGTTACGTTCAACCAATCCTCCGAGATCCATGGGGCACCCTCCTTGCTGTTTGAAAGATAGGAACTTGCATTATTGAAAAATCAAATATGTCAAAATGGAGTTTGTGTGTCAATACTCTATTCAGGGGATAAAGCCAACGGTATCAGGTCTTCATTCTTGACAACCATGCCAGCCTTGAAGACCGTTTGCTCTCATATTTACTACCACGTCATCATGAAGGTAGCCCATATCATGCGAAGCTGGAAAATTGTTTTCTAATACCTTCCCGAGACCTATTCCTGATTCAACCACTGTATCAGGTCTCCCAACGTGGTATGATGCACCTTCAGGTCTAAACCAATCCAATCGGATCTGCATTGAGGTATCTACCTATGCTCAGATTATAATAACGGTGATAATTATTTGGAGGCCCGATGTAATATCGAAGTACTGGCCCGGCAGTATTCAGTTCGCTTTTTCAGCGACAGTTTTTAAAATTGGGGCGCTAAAAAAGATGCCGTTATTTCAAAGAGCGATTTATCAATAATGAAGATTTAAGATGCGGCCTTGCAGGTTCCCTGCTTTGGCCAATCGCCTTGATCCCTGCCAGGGAGAAATCTGCGATATGGTCAGCCATACGATTGAAAATGGCCGTATCGAGGGGCTGTCCCAAAAAATATTCGAGATCGGTTTGTTTGACGGTTAGAAGAGTACGACACTGGTTGATAATGCTCAGCTCGCAGAACATCACGCTCAGCTCGTCCGCCTGCGGTCCAATAAGGTTTCGGATGATATCGTGTAGTCTTTGCCTGCGGGGGCCGATCAGCTCCAGCCAGTCGTCGCGGATCAATCCGGAGGGATTGACCATTTCCACCAGGTAAAGCCGGATAAAATGCCCCGATCCCCCCTCAGTGGCAAAATTATTGATGAGAATCGCGATTAATTCCCGTAACTGCTCTTCCGGCGTGCTCCCGTCCAAATCCGCCGATACCAGTTTCCCAAACTGCTCGAAGGCATACCGCCAAGCTTCGGCATAGAGGCCGGCCTTGTCGCTGAAATAATAATTCACGGCGGCAACGTTGGCACCGGCCCGGCTGCATATATCCGCCACTTTGGCATTGCGGTACCCTTTCTGGGCAAAAATTCACAGGCTGCTTTCAGTAAATTTTGGCGGGTTTTTTTGCCGTCTTGTCGTTTTGCCATTGGATTTCCTCTCGCTTTCATCTTTAACTACATGAAATGTTTATTTTATAATCAAACAAAATAAACATTTGACACAATCGTTTCCAATCGCTATTTTAATCCGCACAGTAAGTTAAATCACTATTTAAAATATCTGTTCATTTCTGTCAATAGGAGGTAAAAACAACCATGCAACGGTTTCATTCGATGATTTCGTTAACCTTGCTGACCGCTATCCTGGTATCCGGATTCCTCGTATTCGGTTGCGACCGCCGACCGCAATCACAACCTGCTCCTCCTGCCCGCCAGGTGGCCACCGTAACGATGGAATCCCAGGAGGTCCTGCTGACCACCGAACTGCCTGGACGCACAAGTGCATATCGCATTGCGGAAATCCGGCCCCAGGTCAGCGGCCTGATCAAAAAGCGCCTGTTCACGGAAGGTTCCGACGTTACGGCCGGCGAGGTACTCTATGAAATCGATCCGGCTCCCTTTCAAGCGGCACTTGACAACGCCAAGGCAGCCCTGCAGAGGGCGGAATCCGGTCTTCCTGCAATTCGGTCGCAGGCCGAGCGATTCGAAAAAGCGCTTGCTGAAAAGGCGGTAAGCAGCCAGGATTACGATAATGTCGTTGCCGCCCTGAAACAAGTGGAGGCCGATATTCAGTATGGCCAAGCCAGCGTCAAGACTGCCCGGATCAACCTCTCCTACTGCCAGATCACAGCCCCCATTTCCGGTCGCATCGGTCGATCCAATGTCACGGAAGGGGCCATCGTAACGGCCTATCAACCTGTCCCGCTGGCAACCATTCAGCAGCTGGATCCCGTTTATGTGGACGTACCCCAGTCCACCACCCAGCTGCTGCGGCTGCAAAAACGTCTAAAGGATGGTCGCCTGGAGCAGGGAAGACCAGGACAGGATGACGTGATCCTCACCCTGGAGGACGGCTCGCCCTATCCCCAGAAAGGCCGGCTGCAGTTTAGTGACGTCACCGTCGACCCCACCACCGGGTCGGTTATTTTACGCATTGTCTTCCCCAATCCCGACGGCACCCTCCTGCCGGGTATGTTCGTTCGGGCGCAAATCAAAGAAGGCATCAACCCAAGCGCCCTGCTCGTTCCCCAGCAAGGTGTTTCCCGGGATCACAAGGGAAATCCCTATGCCCTGACGGTTGATGCCGAAAATACGGTCGCATTGAAGCCGCTCACCCTTGATCGCGCCATGGGGGACAAATGGCTCATTGTTTCGGGCCTGGTTCCGGGGGACAGAATCATCATGGAGGGCCTACAGGGGCTGCGCCCGGGCACTATTGTAAAAGCCATCCCTTTCCAGTCGGCCCAAAACGCAAAGCCTGCGGCAGAGGTCTCCGGCACGCCGCCCAAGAAGCCTGTGGACGGAGGTGCGTAATGCTATCGAAATTTTTTCTCAACCGCCCAGTCTTTGCCTGGGTAATCGCCATCGTTATCATGGCTGCAGGTGGGCTGGCCATATACAATTTGCCCATATCGCAGTACCCGCCCATCGCACCGCCCTCTATCGCCATCGATGCCTTTTATCCCGGCGCATCCGGTGAGACCGTGGAAAATACCGTAACCCAGATTGTCGAACAAAAGATGACCGGGCTGGATGCCATGATCTATCTTTCCGGCACCAGTTCCTCATCCGGCGCTTCACGGGTCGAGCTGACCTTCGCCCCGGGCACCGATCCCGATCTGGCATGGGCCAAGGTGCAGAATAAATTGCAACTGGCCATGGCCAGCCTCCCCGATGTGGTTCAACGTCAGGGCGTCCAAGTTAGCAAATCGACCCGCAACTACCTGGTTATCGTAGCGTTGACCTCCGAAGATGGGAGCATGACCGGCGACGATCTGCGGGACTACGCCAAATCCAACATCGAAAAGATCCTGTCCCGCGTACCGGGTGTAGGCGAAGTGGAAGCTTTCGGTTCCCAATATGCCATGCGGATATGGATCAACCCGGACAAACTGACCGGATTCCACCTCACCTTCGAAGACGTCGCTCTATCGCTGCGGGCCTATAATGTAGAAGTCTCCGCCGGTCAGTTTGGCGGTGTGCCGGCCGTAGAGGGCCAACGCCTTAATGCCGCCATCATCGTCCAGCATCTACTCCAGACCCCGGAGGAGTTCGCCGCCATCCCCATCCACACCAATCCGGATGGTTCCGTGGTTCGCATCCGCGATATCGGACGTGTCGAGCTGGGCGCGGAACGATATGATGCCGTGGCAACCTACAACGGAAAACCCGCCGCTGCCCTGGCCATTCGGCAGGCCGCCGGTGCCAACGCGCTGGACACCGCCAATGCCGTCAAGCAGAAAATGAAAGAAATGAGCGACTATTTTCCGCCCGGCATGAAGGTCATCTATCCTTACGACACCACACCGTTTACCGCAGTATCCATCAATGAAGTGGTCAAAACCCTTTTCGAGGCGGTGCTGCTGGTTTTCGTGATCATGTATCTTTTTATGGGTACGTTCCGGGCCACCCTCATCCCCACCATCGCCGTGCCGGTGGTGTTGCTGGGAACCTTTGGAATCCTGGGTCTTTTCGGTTTTTCCATCAATATGCTTACCATGTTCGCCATGGTGCTGGCCATCGGCCTCCTCGTGGACGATGCCATCGTGGTGGTGGAAAACGTGGAACGGATCATGGCCGAGGAAGGGCTTTCTCCCCGGGAAGCGACCGCCAAATCTATGGAACAGATTACCAGTGCCCTGATCGGCATCGGTCTCGTCCTGGCCGCGGTGTTCGGCCCCATGGCATTTTTCCCCGGCTCCACCGGGGTCATCTACCGCCAGTTTTCGGTGACCATCGCCGCCGCCATGCTCCTTTCGGTGGTGGTTGCCCTGATCCTGACACCGGTGCTCTGCGCTGCCCTGCTCAAACCGGTGGCCGCCGGGCAC
>CAZKYZ010000025.1:0-17179 GCA_964557055.1 uncultured Desulfobacterales bacterium | reverse complement strand
TTCCCGCAGGGTAAAAAACATGGCGTAAAACAGACAAGATCCTTATCCTCATCGGCGGTAAGGTCCTGACCAGATTTCGATTGTTTTGTTTTTTACTATCCTTTCTGCCATTTTATCTCTCTTCGCCATGCTTTTTATGCAACGATAAGGTTTACAGGCTCAAACCATAATCCCGCAAGGGCATGATTCAATATTCGCCCGGCATGTCTCACTCAGTACAAAAACTTCTATAAGCTATCTCAAAAAATGGATTTTGGTTCAAGATCAAGGCGGACGCGAGATCCAAACCGGAGGCGCCAGCGAAGCCAGTGCCTGTTGTGGTAAATACTAGTGTATTTCGAGGATTTGGAACGAACGCCCAACGCAGATATTGGGCCAAAAGACTTTTTTGAGATAGCTTCTATCCTTTTTCAAGGCCGAGTCCAGCAGCATTAACGATGCTGGGGACCGCCTCAGGGGCGCCGGATTGTAAAAAAGGGGAAATATCCGTTTTTCCCCACAGCGGGTATCCCTTTAGAATGCCGGCCACGTTGCTGGCTGCCAGTATGGCCATCCCGTTACGCGTCCAGCGTGTTGCGGAAGCAATGTGTGGAACGATAACGACATTTTCCAGCTGGTTCAGCCCGTCGGCAAGGTCCGGTTCCCGTTCGAACACATCCAGTCCAGCCCTGAACTCCGGGTTGCGGCGGCAATGTTCCACCAACGCAGCTTCATCAATGACCGGCCCCCGACTGGTATTGATCAGGATGGCATTTTTTTTCATGAAACTTAGTTTTTCGGCATCAATCAGATGATGGGTCGACGCATCAAGAACGGTATGAATACTGACGCAGTCCGATTCCTCCAGTAAAGATTTCAGACTGTCCGTCCGCCGACAGACCACCGGTTCTTCTTCCATGGATTCCAGAAATTGACTGTATCTGCGTATATAATTTTCCAACGCTTCGTTGGGGTACGGATCGAAGTATACCAGATCCGTTTGGTGCCCCTCCGCCATCATGCGAGCGTAAGTGGCTCCGATTCGCCCGGCGCCGATAATGCCGACCGTTTTGCGGTGCAGCAGTTCCCCCAGAAACAGGGTTGGCAGCCATCCGTCATACCGCCCTGCCCTCAAATACCGTTCCGCCTCCCCCGTTCTGCGGGCCGCTGCGAAGGTAAGTGTCAGCGCCATTTCCGCCGTGGTTTCCGTCAGAACGCCGGGGGTATTCCCTATCGGTATCGAGAAGCGCGTTGCCGCTTCCAAATCAATGTTGTTGAAACCAACGGCGTAATTGCTGTAGATCCTCCCGCCAGCCTGTTTAAAAGCGCCGAACAGTTTTTCTCCCCAATCTTCGGTGAGCTGGCCGATGGCACCGTGGCAACTACCGCCGATGGCGGCCGATATCTGCTCTACGGTAAGCGTCTTTTGGGAAGTGCATACTTCCAGCCGGCAGTCGGCTGCCACGAGAATGTCGATCCACCTGCTACCGGGCAGATTCTTGGTTACAATGACCCGCCATTTCCCTTCCGGGTGAATGGTTTTCCATGTAATCGACCCCATTGTAAAAATCTCCTTTCGGCGATTTTTTCCAGTTTCAAAAAAAACCATCTACTTACGCGACAAGACTTCTTCGACGGCCTTCAGAATATGTTCAAAAGAAAGTCCATATTTTTTCAAAAGATCCAGATAAGGCCCTGACTCCGTAAACGTATCGCGAACACCGATCCGCTTCATGGGAACCGGATTGTTCTCCACCAGCACCTCGGCAACTGCACTGCCCAACCCACCAAAGTAGGTATTGTTTTCCGCCGTTACAATGGCACCCGTCTCCTCGGCAGCCTTTAACACGGCTTCTACATCAAGGGGTTTCAAGGTGTGAACATCGAGAACCCGCACGTGGATACCTTTCCGGGCGGCCATGTCGGCGGCCACAAGGGCGTGGGCCACCAGATCCCGTGATGCGATAATGGTTGCGTCATCCCCCTCCCGGACCGTGACACTTTTACCAATTTCAAAGGGGTACTTGTCCGTAAAAATGCAAGGAACCGGATCACGGGTAAAACTGAGATATACCGGCCCGTCGAATTCAGCGGCTGCCCGCACCGCCATTTTGGTAGTGATCGGGTCAGCTGGAGAAATAACGGTTGAATTGGCAATAGAACGCATGATGGACATATCTTCCTGCCCCTGGTGGGTAACGCCGTCCGGTCCGGGGGTGATGCCGCTGTGGCTGGCAACGATTTTGACATTCAACCTTGGATAATGAATACTGTTGCGGACCATATCCAGGGCGCGCATACTCGCAAAAACAGCGTAGGTGCAGGCAAACGGAATCAGCCCGGTAGTTGCCATGCCGGCAGCAGCTGCCATCATATTCTGTTCGGCAATACCGAAATTAAACGAACGCTCCGGAAACCTGGCGGCAAACCGGTTGGTTCCGATGGATTTGGATACATCGGCGTCCAGCACAACGATATCCGGGTTTTCCGCGCCCAGTTCGAGTATGGTTTCGGCAAAGGCTGCCCGTGTCGGAGCCTTTTCATTGTCGACAAAGGGGTCACCACGCAGGCTGTCGATGAATTGAGGGCGAATGAAATGATATGGAACGTTATTCGAGCTCACAACTGCACCTCCTGATCTCTTCTAATGCTTTGTCCGCTTCTTCCAAACACGGGGCTTTTCCATGCCATTCAGCCACGTTTTCCATGTAGGAAACACCCTTCCCCTTGATTGTCTCGGCAATGATCATGGTGGGGCCTTTTTCATAGGCACGGGCATCTTCCAGAGCCTTTACAATGTCCTCCATGCAGTGCCCGTCAATCGCTACCACGTGCCATCCGAATGCTTTCCATTTGTCCGCCACAGGTTCAATGGGCAGGATATCCTCGACACATGCGTCGTTCTGCAGGTGGTTGCGGTCCAATATGGCGACCAGGTTATCCGTTTTCCACTTAGGGGCTGCCATGGCGGCCTCCCAGATAGAGCCTTCCTGTGATTCACCGTCGCCGATGACAACCCAGACATGATAATCTTTTTTTCGCAGCCTGGCGCTCAGCGCCATTCCGAGCCCGGCTGACAACCCGTGGCCCAGAGAGCCTGCCGTCATATCGATTCCGGGCGTTTTGTTCATGTCCGGGTGCCCCTGCAGAATACTGTCCATCCGTCGAAGGGTGGCCAGATGTTTTTTGTCGAAATAACCCCGTTCCGCCAGTGCCGCGTACCAAACCGGGCAGGCGTGCCCTTTCGACAGGATAAACCGATCCCGATCCGGCCAGTGCGGTTTTTTAGGATCGATATTCATCACGCGAAAATAGAGGGCGGTTACAATGTCCGTAGCCGAAAGAGAACCTCCCGGATGCCCGGCCTGCGCCGTACAGATCATCTCGATAATATCCGTACGGATGACAGCGGCCATCTGTTTCAGCTCTTTCACCGTCATACTTGTCTTCGTCATTTCTTCCAGCGCTCCTTTGTCCTGTTTGCGGGTCGATATTTACGGTAAAGCAAAAAAGTTTGATTCGATAAATTTCCAGGTTTCCAGATAATCGCTGCCGTTCATCCGGCGTTCCAGTTCGGCAAGGTCGATTGTGTCCAGTTTGTTCCAGATTTTGTTTGTTATTCTGCTGTTGGCTTCAAAGGTGCCTTGAATGTCCCAGCGAGTCGGCGACGTATCGGAGGTAAGATAATCGCTGTAACCGTATTTTTTGAGGTAGTAGATAAATTCGATATATTCGAGGTAGTGCTTGGTTCCGCAGAAATAGTCCCAGTCCCACTTTCCGTCGTTATCGTTAATGTGGACATAATACCGGTAAGGGCTCTCTGCCAGCATTACCAGGGCTTCGGCGGGGTTCTCGTTGCCATACATGGAATGACCGAAGTCAAGGGTAACGCCCATTGATTTATTACCGATATCGTTCAACAGGCAAAGCGTTTTGGCAGCCGTGTCAATAAAGCAGCGCCCCCTGGTTTCACTGGGTTTGTATTCCACGAACAAGGGAATTTCCTGCCGATACTCACCAGCTGTGCCGAAAGCCTCCACAAGATATTGCCAGGTTCTGGCATAATCGTATTGAAAGGAAAATTCGTATCCATCTCCAAGAGGACAACAGGTAACCTTGTCGGCGCCAACCGCGGAAGCGAAATCTTTTGCGTCCTTGATAAACTGAACGGCTTTTTGACGCACCACAGGGTCATGAGAGGTCAGTCCGCCGTTTCTGAATTCCGGTTCGCCTTTTACATTGACGTTGACGGCGGCCACGGTCAGTTTGTGTTTGTCGAGCAGCTGGCGCGTATTTTGCGGATCTTGGACTTCGTAAGGGTAGACGATTTCCACTCCATCATATCCGTCTATCTTGCGCATCAATGTGAACTTCTGATCCAGATCCAGGGCACTGTTGTATTGGTGGAACCGGTCCTTGGTTTGGGAAAGGAAACCGGTTATGATAGCCATTTTCAGCATGGTGCGTGTCCTCCGTGGTTCATTCCGCCTTGGGTAAATGTTCTTTTGTTATGGACGAACGTGCTATTTGTTGCGATCTGAATCATCTTCCTCCAATGCCGCTTCACAAGTTCCTTTACGGTTGAGGATCCTCGCTATTGCGCGGTTTTTGAACCTGCGGAACCATGCAAACTGGCTGATGACGGTCCAGACGATAATGATAAAAAGTATCAGCGATACCGGCCGCGTGAAAACCGGCATAAAACTGCCCTGGGAAACCATCAGGGCCCGGCGCAGGTTTTCGTCCGCCATGGGGCCGAGAATCACGCCGATAACCAGTGGTGCAATCGGGTAGCCCATCTGGGTTAAAAAGTAGCATATAATCCCCACGGGCAGCATCAGATAGAGGTTGAAAATACTCAGCCCCAACGAATAGGAGCCGATGATGCACAATACGCCGATAATGGGCATAAACAGCTGTGTGGGTATCTGCAGAACCTTTACGACCTGTTTGGCCAGCAGCATACCGGTTATCCACATGGCTATAGATGCGAGCAGCAGAATGGCGGCAATTTGGGTGATGAAGGTCGGGTGCTCAAAGGTAATCATGGGACCCGGCGTAACCCCATGCAGCATCAGCGCCCCCAGCAGCATGGCCGCCGGCGGACTCCCGGGTATCCCCAGGTTCAGCAGGGGAATCATGGCCCCTCCCACACAGGCATTGTTGGCGGTTTCACTGGCCAGCACTCCTTGAAGCTCGCCCTTGCCGAATGTTTCCGGATGTTTGGAGGTGTTTTTGGCAGTCCCATAAGATACCCACCCGGCGATATCCTCTCCAATGCCCGGAACAGCGCCGATGCCCACGCCGATCAGGGCCGATCGGGTAATCGCCGGAATATTCCGGATGACAGTGCCGATTTCAGGGATGATGCGCTGCAGTTTCTGCGCTTCACCGATCTGGAAACGGTCTTTGAGCACCTGTATGATCTGGGGAATGCCGAACGCACCGATCAGCACCGGAACGACCTCAATGCCACTGTCCAGCTCCGTCAATCCGAACGTGAAGCGGGGGTAGAACTGCAGCAGATCGCGACCCACACAGGCCAGAAAAAGCCCCAAAAAACCGGCTATCCAGCCCTTGATCACCAGGTCCGGGGCGGTAAGCGTCCCGCTGATGAGAATACCGAAAAAAGCCAGCAGAAAAAATTCGAACGATGTAAACTGCAATGCAAAATAAGAAATGATCGGTGATATGGAAACCACAAACAGCATACTGATGATGGTTCCGATAGCCGAAGCCGTTGTCGTAAGGCCGATGGCGCGTCCGCCCTCCCCTTTACAGGCCAGGGGGTATCCGTCCAGGGCGGTGGCAGCAGCAGCAGCCGTTCCCGGAATGTTGATCAAAATAGCAGAATAGGATCCGCCGTACGTACCGCCCACATAGATAGACAGCAGGCAGACCATGGCTAAAGATGTGTCCATGCCGTAGGTCAGGGCTGTCAGCAGTGCAACACCTAAGGTGGAGGTAAGTCCCGGCATGGCCCCGAATATGATCCCCAACAGCACGGACCCAAACAGCACGGCAATACTGATTGGATCAGAAACCAGGTGTGCCGCTATGCTGAAAAAATCGCCGATACGGTCAAATAACGTCATCGCTCTACAAACTCCAATATGGACAATTTAAAAATCCCAGTACCAAACAGCATCCAGCACCGCCACGATTAAACCTTCGAATGGCATGGGAACCAGCAGGAAATATTTGAAGATGGGGCAGAGAATAAACGGCGTCGTTACGGCCACAATCTGACCGATTCTGTATTTCCGACGCAACACTCCATCACTGCGGATTAAACGCCAGGCGTATACGCTGTAGGATAGAATCAAACCGATGGTTAACCAGTCACTGGAAAATGGTATCGCAGAATCCAGGCCAGATGGAATCCTGACGGCAAACCAGAGAAAAAGAATTGCGATTTCCGCGATATAAAAACGCAGCATCTTTATCAGCAAAACCGAATCGTCTATATAGAAAATACTGATAAAGACCACCAGAAAAAAAACACTGCAAAGAAAAAAGTCAACCCGGGGAATATTCAGGAAAACAAAGCTGAACAACAGAATAACAATGGTGTAAAAACGCATCATCGCTTCCGACCGGAGAAATACGACCAGGTTACGGCTGAACAGCCAGCCCAGTGTGTTTTTCAGGGTTTCGAAGCCGACCTCCTTCAAGGCAACCCGGATGAGTATACCTCCCAGCAGGGCAATCATCCCTCCTACCAAAAGGGGGAAAAGGGCCGGCGAGACAAACCACACGTTCTGCACCCCCCCCCACGAATCCTTCATGGGCATCTGAACCGCCTGGCTGACAATCCATAAACCGAACAGGCAGATAGTGGTTCCTGAAAAAATATCTGCTTTGCGCAGCTTGTCTTTATCCATCATGATAAAGGGTCCTTTTCCTTCTTTTTGGCGAATCCTACGTAACGGATCGTAATGATAAAACGCCGGGGGCCGTTCTGCGACCCCCGGCATCGGTCAATTCACTACGGTTTTGGAATACCCAGCGTGGACGGATCCACGGTGGCTGCTTTCAAATCCCAGAGTGTCCATGCAAAATTGGATTCCAGTGCGTCGAAAACTGCCTTGGAATCCGCTCCGGTCTTTCCGGAAAGCAGGTAATAGTTTTCCTTGGCCCAGGTCTGCACTTTTTCGGTAGCCATGGCTTTGTTGAACGCATCCACGAGGACGGCCTTGGCTTCTGCCGGAGCATCCGCCGGTACGGCAAATCCGATGGCCTGTGAAATGGGCAGATGTTCGGCCAGTCCCGGATAGGCATCGAAAGAGGAAGGAATCGTTCCCAGTCCTTCTACGTCAAAAGAATCCGGAATCAGCATACCCAGGGCACGCAGTTTTCCGCCGCGAAGCAGCTGCTGCTGCTCGGCAAGAGAGGTAACCACAACGGAAACTTCGCCGGTCATGGCGGCATTCTGGCTGGGGGCGGAACCTTTGTAGGGAATGAAATTGAAATCCGCACCGGAGCCTTTTTCCACGGCCAGCAAGTTCAGGTGGTGAATGGAACCGGCACCGCTGGCGGCAGCCGTGATGCCGCCGGGGTTTTTCTTGGCGGCCTCAATCAGGTCCTGTAAGGTCTTATAAGGAGTATCCGGTGTAACGGAGATTACATCCGGGGAGCCGCCGACAATAAAGGTATCCCATACGTCAAACTTTTTGTCCCATCCGCCCTGAACACCGGCGGTGACGTTGGACTCGGAAAGCCCGCAGAGGGTGTAGCCGTCATGTTTCTGGCTGTAGGCATAGCTCATGCCCACGGATCCGGCAACACCGCCGGTTTTGTTGATAACATTCACATTGACGCCTAGAAACTCCTGCATTTCAGCCATGATGATGCGGTCACAGGTATCCGTTCCGCCGCCGGCACCCCAGACGACTACGGTGGTAATATTTCTTGCAGGAAAATCTTTGGCTGCAATCGCGGCTCCGGTTGTCACAGCCAGCAACAATACCAGACTGATCAACAAAATCTTTTTCATTTTCTAATCCTCCTCGCTTACATTGGGTTGTTTGGAGACCTTCTCACTGCAACGATTTCGGGTAACGCTTTTTTGCCGTTACCGGTTTTCGTCAGACTTCCATATGGTCTCGAAAAATTGGCTCAACTTCCTCCATCCACTTACTCACAGCATCTTTATACAGCTGCCGAACGATTGACACACATCCCTCCTTTCCGTATGTTGACATCTAACTGTTCATTGAACCGAAAGCAGACAGGTTAACAAATCTTCTACAAATGCAGACTATTCGGGCCGGTTGCTTTTTTTTATGCCTTTTCGTAAGGAAGCGGCGGATTTCTTGAAATGTCTGCGCATTAGTTCTTCAGCTGAAGCCTCATCCCGATCGCTGATGGCCTGGATGACAGCCAGGTGCTCTTCAATGGTCTCGTTGGGTTTTCTGACCAAACCGGCAAAAGAGCCAAGTTGGTAACTGAAACTGATCACGTTGTATGTTTCCAGAATGCTTTTTAAGAATTCCTTGGCACCGATACTGGTGACGAAATTGTGGAATTGCTTGTCTTCCCGCGAGTACCGGCTGTAATCCGTAATGTCGGACAATCCTTTAAAATCTTTAAAAAATGCAGTTAATTCCACAATCTGATCGTCCCGAATAATTGTGGCCGCCCGCCTTGCGGCAAGGCCTTCCAGGACTTCACGCAGCTCGAATATATGTACCATCTCCTCTCTGGTGAACCGGCGTACCCGGAAACCGCGCCTTGGAATAGCCTCCACCAGTTTTTCTTTTTCCAGGTATTTCAGGGCACTGACCAATGGCGTCCGGCTGATTCCAAAATCTCCGGCCAGCTTTTCCTGGGAAATCTTTTTCCCGGGCAGCAGCTGGCCGTCCTCAATCATTTTTTTGATGACCTGATACGCTTTCTGATCCAGATTTTCGTAGGTGGCACCAAGGTTAATCATTACATTTCCTTTCCTGATGTTCCGGTTTTGAATGCTCTTACTGTGGACACCAGAAAGTGTAGAGCGAATGATTGAAGCAGACAAGCTGATTTATTGTATAATGTATTTTGTATTCAAAATGCAGTATAAAGAAAGTGCTCTTATGTCAAGCGTTATTCTTCAAAAAAAACCATTGTTTCGAGGAAGTAATTAACAACAGCCTGTTAATTCTAATAAAAATAATTTCGGCAGGAAGCCGTTTCTGTAGGCATATCCATTTCGGAACGTCACCCGGAATCCATCGGGTTCACCGGAAATCGTTATATGGATGGAAATTAGATAAACTGAATGACAAACAAGAGAACCGGCAGAACAAACACCAGCAGGGAGGTGGTCACAAACCAGCACGAATTGGCAAGGTCCAGATCCAGATCATAGATGGACGGCGGAATCAGGGCGTTGAATGCCACCGGCATGGAAGACAGGACCAGCACCACCTTCAGGGGAAGCCCCCCGCTGATGTCACGGTATCCCAGCAGAAAGGCAACCGATGTGACCGTTACCGGCACGATGGCGAATTTAATCACCGAAACGGAAATACATTCTTTTGCATAGTCTTTCACTTTTCGGAACTTCAAAGCCAGTCCGATCGATACCAGCAGTATGACGGTCGCCAGAGGAATAAAAATTGCGTTGATGCTGGCGTATATTTCGGGGCGCTGAAGACCGGAGAAATTGAGCAGCCCGCCTATGATCAGGCTGGATACGGCAACAATAATAAAAGGGTCTTTCAGCAGGTCAAACAACTGCTTGCCGGTTGCCTCTTTTTCCGCTTCCACGGCACTGTAATACTTGGCAATTGGAAATCCAACCGAGTAATAATAGACTTCCTCAAATATTTTATACAGGGGCACCAGAGCAAATCCCGGTTCTCCCAAAAAAACAAAGCAGATAAGGGCCCCGATGGAACCGATGTTAGTATAGGAGCCGCAACCGAACAGTGCTCCCTTTTTGCGGGGTTCTAATTTCATCACACTGGCAACCCCCAGCGATAGAAGCCCGCCGAGGCACAATGCCAAAAGGCCAACGAAGGGAATGGTAACCAGTTTGACACTGGAAATCGCCACCACCCATACGGCACCGATAATCGCCACCGGATTTAAGACCAGCAGTGCAAATTTTTGGAGAAATTTACGCAGGCGCTCGATGGAAATCGGCAAGGCCAGCTTTCCTTGAACAATTGCCATTTGAAGGATGTAGCCAAGCGAAAGGCCAAAAATGATGATGCCAAAAGAATAGCTGAATTTATAGATCACCCTGCATTCCCGCTGTTGTATTCCATTCTCCGGCAGCCTCGATAAAAGCTTGCCGGAAACCACTCCTCTGTGACGCCGCTCATAAACGCTGCTGTTCTATTCCGGCAGCATTTCAGCCAGTACAGATGCCACCCTTTCAAGCCATTTTTTGCGCTCATCCGGTGTGCTGGTGACAACAACCGTAAACACCTCACGGCAAAACGTTTCTACGCCGCAGAGATTAAAAATACAGTTCTTCCACAGCAGTTGCAAGGGGTCTCCGAAAACAACTGATTCTCTTCCGTACGGGGTGTTGGCCGTATTAAAAACGATGGCAACCTTCGCCTTTAAAAGCCCCGCAGGAATGCCTCCCCCCTGGTCATCTTCTATAAACCGGTAAGCCACACCCGGACGAATGACCCGGTCGACCCAGCCCTTTAAAATGGCCGGCGGCTGTCCCCACCAGTTTGGATGAATAACAATGATTGCATCGGCAGATGCGATTTCCCGGCAGTGGGCATCAATCTCCGGGGGAATCTTCGCTTCCGTCGGTATCTCCCCGGCAGGCAGGACCGGATCAAACTTTTCCTGATAAAGGTCGTGAAATCGAACGGAATACCCTTTCCTTCGCAGCCACGACGTTGCCGTCTTCGCGATGGCGTGATTAAAACTTCCAGGATCCGGATGCGCCAGGATTACAGAAATATTCATCGATGAGCTTCGGCTTTCTCCCGGTTATAAACCAGGTAATGGATTGTATATTTGGGCCGTCTTTCGTCAAAGCTTTACTGCTATATATAAAAACAGGAAATCAAGCAACCGTATGAATTTTATACTTGACAATACATTACGTATACGTATAGTTCGTATCAACACAAACAGGAGCCGATATGACCATTACCAACCCCATTGAATGCCCCTTTTACATCATTTCACGGGTCACGCTTCAGGTGACCGCGGCCTTAAAAAGGGGTTTCGCCGATTCCGGTGCCAACGCCGTGAAACCGGCTTACCTGGGCGCACTGCTCTGCCTCTGGCAGGAAGACGGCCGCAAGGTTGTCAACCTGGGCAAATGCGCCCGCCTGGAACCATCCACCATGACCGGACTGATCGACCGTATGGAACGGGACGGACTGGTCAACCGTTCACCCGACCCGGATGACAGAAGAGCCTATAGAATCTGGCTGACAAATAAAGGGATGTCCCTGGAGTCATCCACACAAACCGTGACCGAAACCGTCCTGTCCGACGTATTCAAGGGAATACCGGAGCAGGATCTCTCGCAAACAATGGCCGTTCTCAAACGCGTGCTTTCCAACGTAGAGGAGAAAACCAACGGATGAATTCAACCCCAAAGCCATTGATCGGGTACACATGCGCCTATACACCGCTTCCGATTATCGACGCAGCAGGATACGCTCCGTACCGAATTTTACCCATGGGGGATAGCCCCGACAGAGCCGGTCAACTGCTGCATGACAATGTCTGCCCCCATGTAAAAAAAGTCCTGGACATCGCCATCGCCGGTGATCTCCCGGATCTGGAAGGCCTTGTTTTTATCAATAGTTGCGATGCTATGCGACGCCTTGCCGATGCATGGAGGGAGATACGACCATCTGAAAAAACAATCCTGCTCGATCTTCCGGCGACAATGGACGCTCTGGCTGTCCGGTTTTATGCAAAAGAGCTGCAGCGTTTCAGCCACGAGTTGTTCGCGTGGTCCGGGAAAGAAATTGGTGCAGCAGCCATCTCCAAGTCAATTTCTGCGTTCAATCACCTGTGCAGCAGGTTGGCCGAGCTGGAAAGCCGTTCTCGTGATGGAAAGCTGAAAGGCAGCCGCGCAGCACTTCAGGAATGCTACAATTACGCGGCCACCCATTCCTTGGAGGACAGCACGAAACATCTGGCCGCTGTCATCACACAATCGCCGGGTCGCGCTATGGGCTCTTCGGTCCCCATATTCCTGTTCGGCAACGTCATGCCGGACCCGGAGTCCTATACCCTCATCGAGGATTGCGGGGCGCGTATCGTCGCTGATGATCTGTGCACCGGATCACGCCTGTTTCATCCGATCCTGCAGGACCCCCCAGGCACCAGCCCGTTCAGCGACCTGGCAGCCGGCATTCAAAATCACCCGCCTTGTGCCAGAACGTTTAGCGCCACCAAACCTGGAAAAATTGCCGAAGATGTTGTCCGCCGAGCCAGACAGTTCAATGTAAAAGGCGTTATCGGCCATACCGTTAAATTCTGTGATCCTTATCTTGCCAGGCTTCCGATGATCAGGGAGGCCCTGCAGTCAGCCGGCATTCCCCTCCTGCTTCTGGAAGGGGATTGCAGCATGCGTTCCATCGGACAGCAGAAAACCAGAATTGAAGCCTTTATCGAAATGCTGGGGTAACCATTATGATGAAACAATATTTTGATGATCTCGTCAACGGGATCGAAGCCAAGATTGACAAGGAACCGGAAAGCGTCAGCCCCCGGAAAAGGTATGCGCTGGAAGTGGCCCGCTTGGGGCAGCGGTTATACAACGGTGAAAATCGGGTTGCCTGGTGCGGTGTTACGGCACCGTTTGATCTACTGGCCGCCATGGGCATCACCTCCTGCTTTGTGGAATTTATCGGCGCCATGCTGGCTTCCACTGGAATCGCCGATGCCTTTCTGGAAGAAGCGGAGCATGCCGGTTTTGCCGGCGACACCTGCGGCTACCACCGTTCGGTCCTGGGGGCGGCTCGCAAGGGCATGATGCCGGTGCCGGATTTTCTGATCGCCACCAGCAGTCCCTGCAGCGGTGGACTCGCGGTAATGGAAAACCTGGCCAGGCATTTTGGCAAAGATCTGTTTGTATTGAATATTCCGCAGGAGTTAACGGAAACCAGTGTGGCCTATCTGGCTGATCAATTGCGTGAGATGGTAGATTTCGTCAGCGACCATACCGGAAACCCGCTGAATGAGGATCGCTTGCAAGAAGCGATCGGGCACACCAATCAGGCCCGTGAAATTATGCTGCAAACCTACAAACTGGCGATGCACATTCCATCACCTGCCAATGGGAAAGTACTCGCGAATTTCGGTATTGTCATGGCACTGCTCCTCGGCACCCGGGCTGCTGTAGATGTTTCCCAGGCGTATTACAACGATTTTTCCAGGAGGGTAAACGGTGAAACACCCGGGGTCGCCCGGGAACGGATCCGTCTTTTGTGGATACAGAATCGCATTCAATTCAAAAACCCGATCATCGAGGTGCTCGAAAAAGAGTTCGGGGCCGTGATCGTCTCCGATGAACTGAACGATATCAACTGGGACCCCATTGACTCGAACGATCCGTTTACCGGGCTTGCCCGCCGTTCCATATCCATCCCTTTTAACGGCAAGGGCAGAAGAAGGATACAGCACCTGCAGAAGTTGTCCCGTGAATACCGCATAGACGGTGCCATCAATCCCTGCCACTGGGGTTGCCGCCAGGGCACCGGCGCACGAGGGTTGATCAGTGAAGGATTGAAGGATATCAATATACCGGTACTGAATCTGGAGGTCGACTGTGTTGATGCCCGTAATTTCTCGGAAGGACAGCTGAAAACAAGGATTGAAGCTTTTGCGGAAATGCTGGGAAACCGCCCTTCACCCTGGGCCTGACCGGTCCCCTGCCCGGAAGGCGCCCCATAATTATCGCCCGTCCATTTGTGGATTGAAACCTATTGGCTGGTGACCGGGGATACCGTAAGCTTTCGATTGTCGCCGATGCCAATGGCAGGTGCCTGCAGATTCACCAGGTACGACAGGTCGTCTCAACCGGATCTTGTTTATGAAAACCTGACCGTTGGCCCCGCTGATCCGCGTGGCTCATGCCGAAATTGATCACTGCCGGAATTGATCGATACGGCGGCAACCGAAAAACTTACGCATCCTCTTCATCCGAATTCTCCTGTCCAAATGAATACTGGTTAGCGGTGGTACGGATCCCGTTGGGAATTCGGTTGTGGATTGACATCGGGCAGTTATTCAGCAATGAATGTGCCATTGGATAAATATAAATACATATTGTTGAAATTATAAAAAAATATATCACACGAAGGGTGTTAGGAGAAATCACACCGTTATTTTTTAGACATAACGTTTTTATTTAAATGCCGGCATTGATATTAAAACAATTTCCGGGGCCGGGGAGTTTTCCATCCCGAGCCACGGTTTTAACGCCAGGAATCACCCGCATTGCAAGGAGATTCGGAATTGGAATTCCAGGATTGGTTGTTATACCTCGATTTTGTGGTACAGGCTGAGGCCGGCGGTGCCGATTCTTCTGAGGGCATTCTTCTGTTCAAACGACTCAACGGCGCTCAATTGCGCGGCGGTAATGCCGGGGGTGGCAACAACGGGTCGGACCGTCAGTTTTGCGGGCGTTGGCTTGCGGCGGCCTTTCAGTTTTCCAGTCTCCAGGATGCCCAGCAGTGTGTACCTGCTGGTTGCCGAAGCCAGTATATCCATGATCGCGGGGCTGCAGCGCAGGTTGTTCAGAAACAGGTCCAACGGGTTGCGGGTCCACTGGGTATGAAACACAAGCCGGCTGATTTTTTTCGGATATCCCGTTAGCCGCCACTGTTCTATCCGGCGGTTGTTCAATACCGCCACCGCTGAAAAATCAACCACGTTCCCCTCTTCCCGGATGGACTGTCGGTTATAACTCAGGTACCGCAGGTTCTGGGTTTTTTTAGGCATGCCACTGATAATCAGGATCTCTTCCAGCAAGGCGGCGTCCGGCGTTATTATCCGGTTTACAGCGTTTACAAGATCATCAATGAAATTATTGCTCATGTAAAGCTACCTTCGGTCCACAATTACAGCCAAACATCCCCCGGCGGAAAAGGGTAATATGTCTCTATACATTAAAATATCGTTTCCGAAAAGGTGAAATCTCTCCGTTTCGCTGAATATCCTGTCTTTCATGCTTATTTGGGCCTGTTTCGGTCATTCGTCGCCTGGTGTTCGTTCTCGATTGTGGGCACGGTATTCTTTGGCGGCCGGCAATCGTTTCATATTTTTCGGGATCCGCAAAAATGACTCCGGGTGCACTGTTTTTTTACAACATTTATTCCATCGCTTTCAAAAATTCTTCCGTTTCCTGAATGGAACGCCCCATGTCTGCCACCAGCGCAGAAACTTCTGTTTCGACATTTTATGCGTATCATAGAATGTTCTTTCCGGACAACACCGGTTTTTTATCCTGTCATTGCATGCTTGCGGTATTTTCGCTTCCGAATTCAATTCGTTGATTGATCGCTCACAACATGATAATCAGCAATAAACGGATTCTCCGGAGAAAACAACCATGCTGCTCCATTTTAAGGGGAAATCCCCCAAGATCGGAAAATACGTATTCGTGGCATCGACAGCTGTTATTATCGGCGATGTCACCATACAAGAGGGCGCCAGCATCTGGTTTGGTGCGGTGGTGCGCGGCGATATGGCACCGATCACCATCGGCAGAAACACCAATATTCAAGATAATGCCACCATACACGTCGACTATGATCAGCCGGCGATCATCGGCGACAATGTAACGGTGGGTCACAATGCGGTTGTCCACGGCTGCACCATCGAAGATGAATGCCTGATCGGCATGGGCTCTGTGGTGCTGAACCGGAGCCTGATTCGGGCGGGTTCCGTTGTCGCGGCCGGCTCGGTTGTTCGGGAAGGATCCCTCATTGGCCCCCGCCAGCTGGCTGCCGGAGCCCCGGCGATTGTCAAAAAGGCTCTCACCGAAAAAATGTTGGCGGCCTTTACCGAACCGTGTCGAAATTATATTGAACTGTCTAAAATCTATAGGAACTCCCCCTGTACATGATCTCATCGCCTTCTCACAGGATCCACCTTGACGGATAGTCGCCAAAACAGCATCTGCGCGGTAATTCCGGCATACAATACCTCGGACACCATCGAAGCCGTTATCCAGGGCACCCTGAAATATCTCCCCACGGTTATTGTCGCCGATGACGGTTCGACGGATGGTACCGCAGAAACAGCCCGCAAAACCGGTGCTCAAGTCATCACGATCTATCCCAATTCCGGTAAGGGCAATGCTCTAAAAATACTGTTCCAGGAGGCGATCAGGCTCGGCTTTTCGGCCGCCGTCTGCCTGGATGCGGACGGGCAGCACGACCCGGACGATATTCCCCGGTTTTTGGAATCCCACCGGGCCCACCCGGAGGATCTCATTATCGGTTCTAGGATGCACGACAAATCCCGGATTCCCCGGGCCCGCTACAATTCCATGCATATCGCCCGGTTTTATGTATCGCTTTGCGCCAACCAATATGTAGAGGATACCCAGTGCGGATTCAGGCTGTATCCGCTGGCAATGATCAAACAGATGGAACTGACCACGGAGCGGTACGTCACCGAAACGGAAATTATTGTCAAGGCCGGGGACAGCGGCCGCAATATTCGCCACGTCATCGTTAAAACCATCTACAAGAACAATGTCAGCCACTTTCGACCGCTCCTGGATATAGATGCCATTGTGGCCTATCTCAGTTCTTTTTTGTGGATCAAATGGCTCAAGGAAAGTGTCTCCCCGGACAGACCGTTTACCTATGAAAAAGGCAATATTCGCGACAGAATAGCGGCCGGAAAGTTCTGGGACGGGCGCTTTCAGGTGTTTACCATGGGGTCTTTTTTTCCGGCGACAGTGCTGTTTTACCTGATGTACATTCTGTTGCGGCCGTTTCTGGGAAACACCTTTGCTTCGGTGCGGCGGATAAATTGCAGTTTTTTTAAAATTCTTCTGGCCACCGAATTGCTGCCCGTCCTGCTGCTGATCACCGCCCTCGACCCGCTTATGTCAAAATTCAACATCAACATCCTGGACGGATTTATCCAAACGTTTTACCCGGATATCTGGGGGGGCGCTTCCTATTGAAATAGGCTTTTGTACGGCTGGGTGGACCTAAAAAGCATCCTTGCGACTTCCCGCGAATCGGACTGTGATTTTGCC
>CAZKYZ010000024.1:0-17212 GCA_964557055.1 uncultured Desulfobacterales bacterium | reverse complement strand
AAAATATTGAAATAACAAGGAGATGAGAAACGTCTACAGAGAAATATTCTACCGTCGGGTGGCAGTTAAATATCGGGCGTTCATAATTCGGAACGGGGTGTTCCCAAAAACGAACATTCAGAAATGCGCTGGACATTTTCTTTTTTGTTCGGAAGCAAAAGCAAGCTGATGCAAAAAGAAACGGTTAGGTAAGACTGTGTTTTTTCAGCAATTCGAAAAGCCGGGTTCGTGACAATCCGGAGATGGCACATGCTTTTTTACGATTGTCCTGAGCCAGCGCCAGACATTTTTTCAGGTATCGGTTTTCCATATCCAGACGAAATTCTTTGAACTTTGGAAAATGTTCGCGGTTTTTCATTTCAAAGGGGTCATCAATCTGGATGACGGCGTTTTCTTCCCGTCGATTGTCCACCGATATTCTGGCCAGATGGGCCCGAATATGGGTGGGAAGGTGATAGGAAAAAATGGTTGGCTCCTGTCTGGCGTTGGAAAGCACATCTTCAAGGGCATTATACAGTTCGCGTACATTGCCGGGCCATCCATAGGAATTGAGCGCGTCAAAAAAATCCGGAGAAAATCCTTTTGTTTCGGTTGAATAGATTTCACACAATTTGTTGGTATGGTATATTGTCAGCTCTTTGATATCGCCGGAGCGCATACGAAGAGGCGGAAGTTCAATATTCAGCGATCGCAGCCGGAACAGGAGATCGCTCCTGAATCTTCCCCGGCGCACCATTTCGTTCAGGTCCCGGTTGGTTGCGGCAATCAGCCGAAAATTTACTTTTATTTCGTCTCTTCCGCTGATGGAACGGAATTTCTGTTCCTGAATCACCCGCAAAAAGGTTTTCTGGATAGAGAGCGGAAGTTCACCGACTTCGTCTAGAAAAAGCGTACCTCCGTCGGCCTGTTTTACCAATCCTTCCCTGGCGACATCCGCACCGGTAAATGCACCCCTTTCGTGTCCGAAAAGAGTGCTTTCAATAAGGGATTCCGGAAGTGCGGCACAATCCACGACCACAAAACGCTGGTCGGCAATGGGGCTGTTCTGATGGATGGCTTTGGCAAACAATTCCTTGCCGGTACCCGTTTCGCCGACGATCAGCGTGTTCGCTCGACTGCCAGCGGCCTGAGCAAGGCGGTTTAAAGCCGAATTCAATAGGGGACTTTTTCCAATGATATCTTCCCGGTTGAGTACGACGGGCAGTTTGCTGGTTTTTTTTTCCTTACGGTATTCGAGTGCCCGGGTCAGTTTCAGGGTTATGCTGCCGATGGAAAACGGCTTCATGATGTAGTCCCAGGCCCCGTTTTTGATGGCCATCTCGGCTCCGTCGGGGTCGGCGTTTCCGGTGATAATGATGACTTCCGGGACGGATGGGCTTTCTTTTATTTTGGGTACCATGTTGATGCTGTCGCCATCGGGGAGCATGACGTCCAAAATGACAAGATCGAATGAGCCGGAGGAGATCAGTTTCATGCCGTCATGAATGGTTCCGGCGGATTCACAATGATGCCCCATTTGATCAACCAGCATGGTGAGCATCCGCGCGATCGTGCTGTCGTCATCAACGATTAAAATGTTAGCCATAAATCAAGAACCAAAATCCGTTTTTAATGATAGCTTCTAACAACAGAAAAAAATGTTCATTTACCGCAGCATTTTTTGAACTTTTTTCCACTGCCGCAAGGGCAGGGAGTATTTCTCCCGATTTTGGGGGTATCCCGCACGATGGTTTCCGGTTGAACAGCGGAGCCGTCCACAAAGAACCATTTGCCATCCATTTTTTCAAATTCCGCCAGTTCATGATGGACTTTGCGGACACCGTCGTACCGATATAAAGCTTTGAATTCAACCTTGCCATGCTGGTCGTCGATTCCGCCGTCTTCCGTCCGAACAATTTCCAGTCCGAGCCATTCGGACCGTTGCGCCCATTTGCGGGTAGAGCGGTTGTCGTGCTGATCCCTTTTGTCCGGATGGAGGGAGGTGAACAGATATTCGATTTCCTGTTTGGCAAAAGCGCTGTATCGGGAACGCATCAATTCTTCTGCCGTATGCGCTTCAACCTCACCGGCTAATAGGGTTGGCAGCATTCCGTGAACAACTTTCCGGATTGGCAGGGGCATTTTTTCATGGTTACTCCTGTGCTTTTTTGATTTCAGATTGGAGGGGCAGATCCTTGACCAACAGATTGGATTTTGATGTCATGGCTGCGGCTGTCATATCATCCATTCTTGCGGATATCTCTTTGTATACTTCGGCTTCCGGGAGGGAAAGGTCGTTGATGCCGTTGTTGTCGATGGCACTCAAGACAGAGCCGATGGACAGCTGATGGATATCAAGGCCGGGCTGGTAGCCGACATCGGTGTTTCTGTCATCCAGAACCGTTGAGAATATCTGGCAATCCACCAATAGATTCAGCACCTCTTGTGCCAGCGTAATGGGAAGTTTTAAATTGCGTGAGATTTCAAAAGCCGTAAGGGGGCGACGGCGACCTTCAAATCTCCGCACAACAGTGTGAACAATCCGTATGGCCACCATATTGCGAAAGGACCGGCTCAGGCGGGCGCAGTCGGGAGCGAGATAGAGACGATTCGCGTTCTGATGGGCAAAGGAAAATTCCGTCCCGATCAGTACGATGATCCAGCTCAGCTGCAGCCACATCAGAAACAGGGGCAGAGCGGCGAAACTGCCGTAAATGGCATTGAATCGGGACGTCCCCACCTGAAAAAGGATATACAGCCACTGGGCTATCTGGTAACCGGTGCCAGCTAGAAAACCAGCCAGTACCGCGGAAGAAAAACGAACCTTGGTATTCGGCATGACCAGGTAGAGCAACGAAAAGAGGATCCAGATCAGGCCGTAAGGGAGAAGTTTGAGGGCCATAAAAATGAGCTGGCTGATCATTCCCAGCAAGGCGATTTTCGCCGTCACTTCGGTGACCATGGTGGTAATATAAACCGTAACGCTTCCGGAAATAATGAACAAAAGTGGGCAGACAATCATAAGTGTCAGATAGTCACTCAATTTGCGAATCGGAGTACGGGCTTTCTGCACCTGCCAAATACGGTTGAAGGCGTTTTCAATATTACCCATGACTTTGAGAACCGACCACAGGAGCAGTACCACACCGAACCCGGCCACAACACCGCCTTTGGTGTTTGCCAGCATCGTTTGTGCGAAGGAAACGGCTTGCAGAAGAACCTCTTCCTGGCCGGGAAACCGTTCCATGATACGATTCTGCAGCATGCCTTCGATTCCGAAACCTTTGGCGATGCCGAATGCCATCGCCAGCAGCGGGACGAAAGAAAGTAACGTCCAAAAGGTCAGTGCGGAAGCGCGCAGAAAGCAGTTGTCGCGTATGAAACCGGAAGCGGTTAATGCGATAACCCTGGTATACCGAAGGACAAAAGCCTTCCGCAAGGGTTCACTGGACAAGTCCATTCGCCACAAATCACGTGAAAAGAAGTGGTCGACGGTCGAATATTTTTTTTTCAGGTCCATAGCAAAGGCTCCGGATTTTTGCCGACAGTAAACCGGAAACAAAAAGTTTGCAATGAATTTTGTCGGTAGGGGTTTACTGCCTTGACAGGGGGGCTTTGAATCATTAGGGTAATTTTTTTAATCAAAAACAATGCAACGATTTTGACAGCCGGATAAATTAAGGAGAATGAAATGGTTATTGTTGTCGCGTATGATGGATCGGAGGAGTCGGATTCAGCTGTGAGTCTGGCTGTTTCCCATGCCAAAGTGTTCAAGGCTGAAATCCGGGTGGTGTCTTCAATGGAAGAGGGCCGGGAAAATGACCTGGATGAAATTGAATCCACCAAAGCGAAACTGGAAGCGCTGGAACAGTCGATTTCCAAAGATGGGGTGACCTGCAAAACCCACCTGCTCATTCGAGGATTTGCACCCGGTGAGGATATTGTGCGATTTGCCTCGGAGGTGGATGCTGACGAAATCGTAATCGGTATTCGAAAACGCTCCAAGGTCGGAAAGTTTATTTTCGGTTCGACTGCTCAGTTCGTTATTCTGGAAGCGGAGTGTCCGGTAATCACGGTGAAATAGGCACTCAAATGGGACGGTGACCGGCAACCTCTTTTCGGTTCAGTTTACCAGACTCTGAATCGGAGCCGGGATGCGACCGCCGCGACGGATGAAAGGGTTGTCACCTGTGGCATTATTTACCGCCATAATAACCGATTCCCCCAGGAGGCCACCGAAATAGGCTTTGTCGCCGGCGTTTTTCCCGGGCACCGGGATAATTCTGGCAGCGGTGGTTTTTTTGTTGATCACCCCGATGGCCATTTCATCTGCAATAATGGCGGACACGGTCTCTGCGGAAGTGTTACCGGGGATCGCCACCATGTCTAAACCTACGGAACAAACACTGGTGAGGGCCTCCAGTTTTTCAATGGACAGATAGCCGTCTTCCACGGATTTACTGATGTTAAGATCTTCACTGACCGGGATAAACGCTCCGGAAAGCCCCCCCACGTGAGAACTGGCGAAGGCGCCGCCTTTTTTGACCGCATCGTTAAGCATTGCCAGCGCTGCAGTGGTTCCCGGAACACCGATGCTTAACAGGCCGAGACTTTGAAATATTTCACCCACGCTATCGCCTACATTGGGTGTGGGCGCGAGAGAAAGATCGACAACGCCGAAAGGGATCTCCAATAAATCGGCAACTTCGCGACCGATCAGCTCACCTACGCGGGTTACTTTGTAAGATGTTCTTTTGATTAACTCGGAAATCTGTCCCAAATCCATATCCGGGGTGGTGGCCAGGGCCCTGTCAATGGCTTTTTTGACAACACCAGGTCCGCTGACGCCCACGTTGATAACCGCATCCGCTTCACCGATTCCCAGGTAGGCGCCTGCCATAAATGGAATATCCTGGGGAATATTGGCAAAGACACACAGTTTGGCACAGCCGATACCGTCCTTTTGAGTGGAAAGCGCGGCTGCCTGCTTGATGATATTGCCCATCATAAGAATGGCTTCCATATTGATTCCAGCCCTCGTGGAGGCCACATTGACGGAAGCGCAAACCCGCTCTGTTTCGGTGAGCGCCCGCGGGATGGCGGATATCAGCGAACGGTCACCATTCGAGATGCCTTTTTCGACCATCGCCGAAAACCCCCCGATAAAATCGACTTTCATCGATTCCGCCGCCTGGTTGAGAATTTTGGCGATATCGACCATCTGATCTTTTGTAAACGGCGCGGCGGCCACGGCGATAGGACTGACGGCGATTCGTTTATTCACCACCGGGATACCGTATTTTTCGCCCACACGGTCGCAAGCCGGTACGAGATTCGAAGCCAGGGCGGTGATTTTATCCGTCACACGACGTCCGAAAGACCTAAAATTACTGTCGGCGCAATCCAGCAGGCTGATTCCCAGGGTCACGGTGCGTACATCCAGATGCTCGCTCTGAAGCATTTCCAGGGTCGACAAAATTTCTTGATTACTCAGCATTTAATTCCCTTTAAATTCGATTGATCGTTTGAAAGATGTTGCGATGCTGGATGCTGATGGACAGGTCGAGTTCGGCGGCTTTTTCCCGGAGTCGGCGGTTCAATATCGATGAATCCGTTTCAAGTGGTACATCAACTTCATAAATCATTATGTTGTCACCCGGTCGGCAGCCACCTTTGAAGATAGCCTGCAGATTGGTAACATTGACATTGTGGGATGCCAGAATTGCGGTAATCGCGGCCACCAGTCCCCTGCGGTCGGGGCCTTTGGTGGTGATAATAAACGGTTCACTTTTGGGTAATTCGTATATCCGGTCGTCTTGGTCAATGGCCTTTACGTGGGCATTCAGGTTCATGTGCTGCAGACCTGCCTGCAGGATACCCTGCAGGGCCTCAATGGTCAGGTTTTCCGGTAGCGCGACAATAAAAACACCGGAAAATTCCGTTTGTAAAATCGTCTGGCTGACATTTTCGATATTGCAGTGGTTGTCGGACATCAAACGAGCCGCTGCCGCAATAATACCCGGTCTGTCATGTCCCAGGATTGTGATTACCGCCTTTTGCATATTGAGAATACCCCTTGAATGAAAACCCATCCCTATGGTAAACTGAAATCTGATGAAAGACTTTGAGTGTTTGGTAATACGCGTAACCTATGGCACCATTGATTCCAAAATACAAGACGCTCTTCACAATAATAAAAGTGCAAAAGATAAGTCCCCTGGAAAGCAGAATGCCTGTAAAGGCCTATCAGCAGTCATAAGAACAACTTTTTGGTTTTCGAACAGCGGACCATGCAGATTATAACCACCCACAAAAATGCGGATTTTGATGGGATTGCTTCTGTTTATGCAGCCACATTGATCTATAAGGACGCGATAGCGGTACTTCCCAGGAATATCAATCCCAATGTAAAAGCCTTCCTGTCCATTCACAAGGATTTTTTCGATGCACACCATATCGGCGATGTCAATCTTGCAGACGTCGACCGGTTGATTGTTGTCGATGCCAATCGATGGGGAAGGCTGGATGGCTTTCAGGCCCTGAAAAAAAGAAAAGACCTTCAGGTTTTCCTATGGGATCATCACCCGGATGAAGGTGATATCGACGCCGAATGGGCCTGCCAGGAAGAAACCGGTGCCAATATAACCCTGATGGCCCGGCGTCTTCGGGAAATGGGTGCCACGCTTACACCGATCCAGGCGACCCTGTTTCTGATTGGACTCTACGAAGACACAGGCCAGATGATGTTTCCCGCCACCACCGCAGAGGATGCATCCACCGCTGCGTACCTGCTGAAAAGCGGCGCCGACCTGGCAATGGTCAGTAACTTTTTGCGGCCCGCCTATGGTGAAAAACAGAAAAACATCTTGTTTGAAATGGTGAAAAACACTTCACGGGTGCGGGTTAACGGAAATAAAATCTGTATCAATCACGTCAACCTGGAAGAACATGTCAACGGTCTGGCGCTTGTCGTTCGAATGTATCGGGAAATTGTTAATGTTGACGCCGCTTTCGGGATTTTCAGCAATCCGGAACGAAATAGCAGTATCGTCATCGGCAGGAGCAACATCGAGGATATCGACGTCGGCTTGATCATGCAGGCCCTGGGCGGCGGCGGTCATCCGGGCGCTGGTTCCGCCATGATCAAATCGGCCGATACCGATGAAATTGACAAATTGATCCTTGAACTGATCAAAAACAGGAGCCGCTCCTCCATTCAGGTCGGTGATCTCATGTCTTTCCCGGTTCATTCCGTTTCCCAGGAGATCTCCATGAAAGAAGTCGCCATGCTGCTGCGCGCGAAAGGATGCACCGGATTACCGGTGGTGGACGGCGAAAAGCTGGTGGGTATTATTTCCCGGCGGGATTTCAGAAAGATAAAGAAAGACCGGCAGCTAGCTTCGCCCGTGAAAGCCTTTATGAGTACCCGGGTTCTGAGTATTGCGCCCGGTAAAAGTCCCATGCAGGCTGCCAGGCTGATGGTAAAACATGATGTCGGCAGACTCCCGGTGGTGGCTGACGGTAAGATGATCGGTATAATCACCCGTTCCGACACGATGACATACTTCTATGACCTTTTGCCGGATTAGCCTGTTGTGATTCGGAGAAGCAAGATTTCGGCGCATCCGATTTTTCAACAGTGTTTTTTTGGCATCTAACTTTTGGTGCGGTTGTTCAACAGGGAGATGGTATAACTGATGACGGATAAACGCGTGCTGGTTATCGGCGCAGGGGTAGCAGGCCTCAGTGCGGCGGTGGCGCTTTCAAAATTCGGCATTCCGGTGGATGTGATTGATGTGGCTCCGTTTGCCGGCGGGCACGCCATTCGGTTCGCCTGCAAGGCTACCGACAGTTGTGTCAAATGTGGCGCCTGTATTGCCGAAGAAAAGCTGACGGCAGTTATGGCTGATGAACAGATAACCCTGTTTGCCGGAAGTCGGATCACATCGGTGAAAGGCAAAGTGGAAGTTACAATCGTATCCACGAGCGATCCGAAGTATATCGATTCCGCCAAATGTTCCGGTTGCGGGAAATGCCTTGAAAAATGTCCGGTTGATGGCGCCGTCGTGCGCGGAACTTCCCGCAACCATTTTCCCATGTTCGCCATTCGGGGCGATACCTGCCGATACCTGCGCGACGGCTCCTGCCGGGTCTGTCGGGAAATATGTCCCGAAGATGCCATCCGATTTGAGCGCAACCCCCAGGAACATACCTTTTCCCCGCAGGCGGTGGTTTTAGCGACCGGCTTCAAACCATTTGATCCCACAGACAAACCTTACGGGTACGGAGTTTTCAAAAACGTGATCACCAACCTGGATCTCGAGGAATCGTTGCGTAAAGAAGGCCAGCCGGTGCGGCCGTCAGACAACGAGGCACCGGGGCGAATCGCTTTTATCCAGTGTGTGGGGAGCCGGGACAGCCGACGCAACCATTTGTGGTGTTCCTCTGTCTGCTGTGGATCCAGCATTCGAATGGCCCGAAAAATAAAGGCCGTCCGTCCGGACACTGAGATTACCGTTTTTTATATTGACATTCAGACGTTTGGAAAGGATTTCGGGGAGGTCTACCAGGATGCCTGCAGCCATTTTCAAATGGTACGCTCAATCCCCGGAGATATCTATCCGGAAGAGAACGATACATTGCGGGTCTCCTGTTTTGAGGACCGATCCGGAACAACCACAGACCGGATTTTTGACCTTGTCGTACTTTCGGTCGGGATGGTTCCGCGGGAAAGCAGCGCCGATCTGGCGCGTCATTTTGGACTGACCGTCCGGGAATCGGGTTTTATAACGGGTCCGGATAGCCGGGCAGCGCAAACCCGAACAGGCGTGTTTCCGGCGGGAACCGTCATTCAACCGATGGGTATTGCAGAGGCGGTGGCCAGCGGGACCAGAGCCGCCTGGCAGGCATTGAAATACATTCAGGAAAGGTGATTTGATTGGCTGAAAAGGTGGTCATATTCGGAGACGGCCAAACCGCCGGCAATATCGCGCGGGAGCTGTTGGAAAAGGGGTTGAGCGTATTGATGGCATCCAGCGGAAGACATGAAAATAATCCGCTGTTATGCGATGGTGGTTTGCCGCCGCAAGATTCCCTGATGATATTATACAAGGCATCCTGCCTTTCCTGTCACCGCAGTGCCGGGACATTCCACTTTTTGCTGGCCCATGAAAAGGGAGTCCATACACAGGATGCCGCCGCTGTCGTTGTTGCTCAGGAAGCGATCCGGGAACCAAATTATTCCCGGTACGGCCTGGTCCACTCTTCGAGAGTTATTTCCCTGTCTGGCCTTGAGGGGATGATGGCCGCAGAAAGGTGCTGGGAAACCGGGGACGATCATCCCACATCCGTTGTTTTTCTCAACGGGCTGAAATCCGAAAGCAATCCTGTTGTTTGTGAAAAAATGATGACGGCAGTTCTGAAATTACAGACAACCGAGGGCTTTCAGACCTATGTATTAACCGGCAACCTGAAAGTTGCCGCTGCCGGACTGGAAAAACGATACCGGGAAACCAGTAAAGCCGGTGCGGTGTATGTCAAGTTTGCACGTTCGCTGCCGGAAATTTCACAGGCAGGAGACAACCGGGTATCCATCCGCTATCTGGATGAGCTGACCGGTGAATCCTTTTGCCTGGTTCCCGACCTGCTGGTTGTTGATGAAACCATTCGGCCGGCAGCGGAGACGGCCGGCATGGCAAAAAAATTACAGATAGAGTTTGACCGGCACGGATTTGCCCAGGCAGACAATGTGCATCGTACCGCCGTGAGCACCAATCGAAAGGGCATTTACGTAGCCGGACCGTCCCGGATTACCCAAACACGGGACCATGATCTGGCGGATGCCGGGGCCGCCGCACTTATGGTGTATCTGAATGCAACCACCGGTGCGCCCCGCGAAAAGGACGATCGTGCCTGCATCGACACCGGAAAGTGTGTGTGTTGCCTGACCTGTATACGGGTATGCCCGTACCAAGCCGTTGCCCTCAATCCAAAACCGGCGGTGGCGTCGTCATTGTGTGAACGCTGCGGAATCTGTGCGGCCGAATGTCCGGCCTGCGCCATTCGGATTCCAGGTCTTGAGGTCGACGATATTCGTACAATCGTTCGCGCAGCGCAGAATCGCAACATCGAACCGGAATCATCGCCCCGGCTGGTTGCCTTTTGCTGCAGCCGGTCTGCCCAGCAGGCCGCTGAGCTTGCCTGTCTGCTGGGACGAAGCGGGAGCCATAACCTCCAGATGATTGCAGTGCCCTGTGCCGGCTCCATCGCGTCGCGTTTTCTTCTGGGAAGTTTTCGGGAAGGCGCCGACGGGGTTCTTGTTCTCGCCTGTCACCCGGACAACTGCCATTCCGGACACGGCAACCGTTTCGCGAATAACCGGGTCCGGGAAATAAAAAAGCAGATGGCGGTCATTGGGCTCCAACCGGAACGGCTGGAATTCGCCAGTCTGGCCGCCAATATGGCAGCGGAATTCGGAAAGATCGTTGATCGATTCGAAAGCCGGTTGGCGGAAATGGGACCAAGTCCATTGCGGCAGCCGAACCGCACAGAAACGCTCCGCCCGGGTGAAAAAAAAGCGTCCGAACCAACGATAGAGGAACCAGCAACATGACAACAACGGATATGGTAGATGTACATTCACTGGATCACAATTTATTCCGGGGGCTTCCTTTTGGAGCGGATACCTGCCTTACCTGCGGGATATGCTCCAGTTCCTGCCCGGCTTCGGGTATCGATGGATTCGATCCGCGCAAATTTATCCGGATGGTTGCCCTTGGTCAGAAAGCGAAACTAGTGGAATCCCGTTGGCCCTGGATCTGCACCATGTGCGGGAAATGCGAAAGCGAATGCCCCATGGAGATCGACATCACCGCTACGGTGCGAAACATCCGTTCCCTTCGTGAGCGCAAAGATGTCCCGGGAATTCTGCACAAAGGTCTAAAGGCCGCTCTTGAAACCGGTAACAATCTTCGACTGCCTCAGGAAGACTATGCCTTCATTATCGAGGATGTCGCGGAAGAAATTGCGGAAGAACCCGGATATGAAGGCTTTCACGTCACCATCGACAAAAAAGGCGCCAACCTGCTGACCACCATTCACAACAAACTGGTGAACACTCATACCGACGATCTCAAACACTGGTGGAAGATTTTCTACGCTGCCGGTGAGGACTGGACGGTTCCCGCAAATAACTGGGAAGGCACTTCCTGGGGAATGTTTACCGGTGATGATGCCGCCATCAAGCTCATGGCCGGACGGATTCTGGAACACATGCAGCGGCTGGAGATCTCAACCCTGTTGTGGCCGGAATGAGGTCACGCCTATCTGGCAACCCGGTCGGGTTTCGAACAGCATTTTCCACAGGCTTTAAAAAAATACCGTTTTGTTACCGTTTTCGATCTTCTGATCCAGTATATCAAGAGCGGTCGAATCACCTTGAACAAGGACGTTTTCAAGGGTCGCAAAGCAACCTATCACGATCCCTGCAACTATGGGCGCAAAGCACAAAAATGGTTTGGACATGGCTTTTTCGAAGAACCCCGCTGGATCATGGACCAGTGCCTCGACAATTGGGTTGAACTATACCCAACCAAAATGCATCAGATCTGCTGCGGCGGCGGGGGCGGCACGATGACCACCGGGTACAACGATGAACGCATTGCCTATGCCCGGCGGAAAATGGACCAGATTCGGGCCAGCGCTGCGGATATGGTGGTGGTTCCCTGCCACAGCTGCCACGGACAGCTCAACAGCGTGAAAGGAGAGTACGGCCTCCCGGACCTGGAGGTGAAATATCTCTGGGAACTGGTGGCGGACTGTCTGGTCCTGTAGCTCTTCCGAAATCGTACTTTCGGTGGCCAATCATATTTTGAGGTAATCCGCGATAAATTCGCCCACACGATCCTGTACAAACCGGCAGAGTTTTTCTGCTTCCCGGGTGGAGACGGTCGTGATCCCCTCCGCAAGGCGTTCCACTTCTTCTTCCGCAATACCCGTTATTTTGTTGATGGAAAAACTGTCTACCTCTCCGTCATTCAGGAGCAGGCCGCAGGCTCCGAAGGCACCGATGAATTCTTCTTTTACAAAAACCGGCACCACGATTTTGGTCAGGCCGGCATCGCATTCTTCAATGACAGGTTCATGCGTGTTTTTGGACATGATCGCCAGGTTCATGTGGGCAACAGCGCAGATGAAAGCCTGCCCCTTGTCATTGGCCTTGATCTGCGGGCAGAGACGGTTTGCCCATTCCTTGTAACCGCTGATTCGAATGCCGTTGGTGTTGAATATGGAAGCATCGAGGCCCCAGCGGTCGGTGACCGATTTTTCCAGTTCGATCCATTGGTCAATACTTGCCAAATCTTCAAGTTTCATGGGAGTCCTCCTTTTCCTTTTCTTCACTCAGCCAGCGGGCAAGATGCGTAAGGCCCTCCTGGATAGACACTTCCGGCTGGTAGCCCAAATCTTTTCTGGCGGCGTCGATACAGAACCAGTGGGCGGTGGACAGCTCTTCGGCGGCAAAACGGGTCAAGGGCGGTTCTCCACGCAAGGGCAGCAGGCGGTATGCCATTTCCATGACCCCGGCGAGAAGGCGGGCTGTTGTCGCCGAAACGGCGCGTTTTACCGGGGGAAGGCCGGCGGCGTGTAGAATCGCGTTCACCATTTCCCACAACGGCACGGGGTCTCCCTGGCTGATAAAATAAACGTTGCCGGAAAGACTGTCGTCTCGGGAAAGCGCCTCCATGGCAAGGGTATGGGCCAGGGCCGCGTTGTCAATGTAGATGGTATCCACACGGTTGCTGCCGTCTCCGATCCTCACCAGTCGACCAGACCGGGCGCGCTCCAGAATGCGGGGGACCGCCTGATTGTCACCGGGTCCCCATATCAGGTGCGGCCGCAGGACAATGGTCGTGATCTGCGATGCTGCATCGCGAACATAGCGTTCCGCCATTGCCTTCGTTTTGGGGTAATGGGCAAGATGAACATCCGGGTAGGGAACGGATTCGTCGACATTTTGCATGTCTTTTCCATTGAACACCACACTGGGTGAACTGGTGTGGATCAACCGCTGCACCCTATGCCGGCGGCAGGCGTCCACAATGTTTTTGGTTCCGGTGACATTGGTTCGGTAATAGGGGTCGAAATCCCCCCAGATACCGAATTTGGCGGCTGTGTGGAAAACGGTGTCGCATCCGTTGACAGCCGATTCTACGACAGACGGATCGGCAATGTCCCCCTGAAACTGTTCGACGCCGAGTGCTTCCAGTTCTGCATAGCGGCTGCGGGACAAACTGGCCACACGGGCGCCGGATGTAACCAGCCGTTTGACGATGGCTTTTCCCAGAAAGCCGCCGCCGCCGGTAACCAGTATTTTGTGTACATTCGACATGCGCTTCTACTCCGTTGACCGGTTTTGGTGACGGGTTCCCTGTTGTTCCGCCCATACCGTCAGGATTTCACGAAAAATTTTGGAGTTGTGACGGATATCCACCGGGAAGGAAGGGTGGAATAACAGCGTTACGATCGACCGCGTTATTTCATTTGCCCGCCCCATTTCCAGCAGCTCATTGCGGATGGTTTCCTTTTGAACAGGGGTGATTTTTTTTTCGTGGTCGAGTTCGATGCAGATCGACGGCACCTGCTTGTTTTTTGGCCCGATGCCAACCAGGGCGCTCCGGAAAACGGCCGGATGGTTGTTGAAAATGGATTCACACGGTATCGTGAAAAGGGGCCCCTGAGAGGTTGTCACACGGTGCGACTTGCGGCCGCAGAACCAGAATCTTCCCTTGTCATCCTGCCACCCCAGATCGCCCATGCGGTGCCAGAAGCCGCCGGCATCCTTGATTTTGCTCAGTGCATCCGCCTCGGGCCGCTTGTAGTAGCCGCCTGTTACCAGGGACCCCTGAACAACGATCTCTCCGATTTCTCCCGGGGTCACCAGAAGGGAATCCGACCACTGGGAAATGGGGTCATCGTCGATCCGGATGATATTTATTTGGATGTCATTGATGGGGCGGCCGATGCAGGTGCCATATCCGGATTGGCTTTTTGTTTTGGTTTCCGACAGGATTTCGTTGCTGGATATCGAAATAATGGGGACCGCCTCGGTAGCGCCATAAGGCGTCTGAATTTCGGCGCCGTCTTCCAGAAGATGGGTAAATTGTTCAATATTGGCCGGGGATACCGGCGCGCCGGCGGAAAAAACACGCCGCAGGGACGGCAGCCGGATTCCTTCTCGTTTGCCATAGGCGCCCACCCGGTTTAACAGCGCAGGGGAGGCGAACATGTTGGTTATCCCGTGGTTTTCAATGGCCTCAATGATTTTTTGGGGGTTGGCCTGCGCCGGTTTGGTGGGGTCCATATCCGGGATAACCGAGGTAATCCCCAGTGCCGGCCAGAAAAGTGCGAACAAGGGGAACGTGGAAAGATCTTTTTCACCGGTGGATATGTTGAGAAAGGTTTTGATCTGCTTCAGTTGTGCGTCAAAATTGCCGTGGGTGTAAATGACCCCCTTAGCCGGCCCCGTACTTCCGGTGGTGAACAAAATAGCGGCGGTATCGTCGCGTCGGGTGTCGGCCATGGTAAACCCGCTGTGGGGGCGGCCCAACAGTAAAGTCAGGGTGGGGCCTCCCCAGAACCACCTGCGGCCCACAGTGATAAAAACGTTTACGGTTTTAAAGGCGGAGCGGAACAGTATCCGGACGACATGGGCAGGGGGAATTCCGATAAAAGCTTCCGGGTCGCTCTCCCGCAGGCAGGCCATCATGCGTTTTAATCCCATTCCAGGATCAACCACCACCGGAACGGCACCGGCCTTGAACAATGCAAAGATCAGGATGAAAAATTCGGGGGATGGACGGACCATCAGGATGGTCCTCGTTCCTTTACGCACACCGATGTCCTGCAGGGAGCCGGCCAGGATATCCGAATCCCGGTCCAGTTGCCGGAAGGTGAGGTGAGAATAGGTTACTCGGCCGCCGTGGTCTTTCCCAGCCGGGAAGATCACTGCTTTTTTATACGGCTGTATGCGGGCCATCCGTTTCAGGTAGGTGGCCACGTTGACTGGCGGGGATGCGGGCGGCGTTGGTGCAGTATTCATGTGGATAACGGATTCCTGTCGAGAAAAGTTTGAATGGCTGCCAGGGTTTCACGGGGTTCGTCTTCCAGAAGATAATGGCCGGCGGAATCAAACAGACGGTTTTCAGCATTGGGGAATCTCCGGCGCCATTCGGAAAAGTAGTCCAGATCAAATACAAAATCATGCTTTCCCCACAAAATAAGCATGGGAACATCCGCAAGACAAGAGAGTTTCTCATCCACCTCGGCAGCCAGGCGATAGCTTGGATCGCCGGGGTAAAGGGGGATGTCCTGGACAAACTTGAGGGTCGCGATCCTGTTTTTCCAACTGTTGTAAGGCGCGGTCAGACCCTTTATGACGTCTCCTTCTAGCCCTTTTCGGGAAGCCATAAAAGCAGCCCCACGGGAAAAGGCGTTTAATCCCAGAACCGCCGGAACCGCCAGCGGTAATACGTTGCGGATCAGGCGGAGCCGCAGCGGCAGCTTCTTTCCGGTCGGTTTTAAAAAGGCGGCCGTGTTGGTTATGACGATGCGGCTGATCCGTTCGGGATGACGGACAGCGTAAGCCATACCGATCATGCCTCCCCAGTCATGGACAATCAGGGTGATGTTCTTCTGAATATTCAGGCTGTCCAGAATAAACGCCAGGTTCGTAACCCGGCTGGCAAGACGGTAATCGTATCGGGAAGCTGCCGGCTTGTCGGACAGTCCGCAACCGATATGATCCGGAACAATGGTTCGGTAAGTAGCGGACAATCCCCGAACCAGGTTGCGGTAGTAAAAAGACCAGGTCGGGTTTCCATGGAGCATGACGACCGGATCGCCACGGCCTTCATCCAGGTAATGGCAGGAAAGCCCGTTGATATCCAAATAATGGGACGCAAAAGGGTACAGGTGCCGGAACGGGGAAATATCCGTATTGATCGTCATTGGTTTATTCCGTCCGATTTAAATCCATCCCAAATCGTGTTCGTTATTTAATCAAACAGCTTAAAATAAGGGATTACCGTAACTATCGGTATTATTTATGGTCACCATGTGATGCCCAGCATCAAACAGTTGAGTCCGCTGCCGATCCCCAGGAAACCAACCATGTCCCCGGTGTTCAGAAATCCGCGTTCATGGGCGATGGCAGCCGTGATGGGCAGGCTGACGGTGCCCATATTACCGAGGTGCCGGAAGGTTGTAAAATCTTTTTCCGGCGGGATATTGATGGCTCCCAGGATTGTATTCTGATGCGTGGAACCGACCTGATGACAAATGATCTTGTCCGGCTGGCCAGGCGTCAGGGACAGTTCTTTTCGAAAAGCCGCAAACGTTTCCATTCCGAGGGAGACCCCGTTTTGCAGAACCCCGACGGAATCCGTCGACATGCTGTGCAGGCCGCTGGCCGGAATGCCCGTGTCCGGTCCCCATACACAGAGGCGATGATGCTCTGGGGCGCTTTTGACAACCCCGCCCAGCAGCCGGTGGCCGCCGCCGGAAATCGATGTGCGGGTCATCAGAACGGCAACCGCCCCGGATCCGCCGGTTAGGGTGGCAACGGTTTTCTTGAAAATTTCCATGTCCGGCGTTTTCAGGAGGCGGTCGATGGTGATGTCCATGATCTGGCGGGACGATTCACAGGAAACGATCAATCCGGCATCTATTTGCCCGAGTTCGATGGCGTTGGCCACCTGGATCATCCCGTTGAGCACTCCCAGGCAGGCATTGGATATGTCATAGATCTGGGTGTCGGCCGGAAGAGACAGCTCATGGGCCACGGCGCAGGCGGTTGCCGGTTCCAGGTTGTCCCGGCAGACGCCTCCGTACACCAGCATGCCAATCGTTTTTCTGGAAATACCGGAAGCTGTAATGGCCTTTTCCCCTGCCGCCGCAGCACCGGTATACATGGCATGCTTGTCGTCCCAGTAGCGGCGCTCGCTGATGCCGGTCAACGCCTCCAATTGACCGGGCTGCAGATGAAGGCAGCGCCATACGGGGGCCAGTTTTTTTTCGATGTCTTCCGAAGTGATAATATTGGGTGCCAGCTCATATCCGAAAGACGAAATGTTCACAGACGAATAGCGCATATTTCCTTTCCATAGCGGCGGATGGACCTCCTCCGCCCGGCTATCCACTTTTCCCGGCAGTGACCATTGTTTTTTTCCTTTCAGCG
>CAZKYZ010000023.1:2314-17217 GCA_964557055.1 uncultured Desulfobacterales bacterium | reverse complement strand
TACCGCCCTCCTGACATTTTCCACCGGCACCCCCACCCTGCTGACATTTGGCAGAAAACGCTGATGTACCCATTGAGCATTGTCCACCCACAGCGCTACCGCCGGGACTACAAGATTGAGCCGCATGGGCAGCGCTGGGCCCGAGAGAGAAGAGCTTCGGTGCTTCGTAGGGCAGGCGATCGTTTTTCTTGTCATCGGTCATGTTGAACATCCTTTGAAATATGGTTGATCGATTAACGTAAGGGCGTCGGCACCCATTGGAACAGTCAGGTACCGAACAGGCATAGAATGGCACGCATCCGCAAAAAGATCAAATGCGGCCACGCGGGCGGCGGGTGACAGATAACCCCAAAAGTGGGTGAAGCGCTGAAGAATATACGGCACACTTTGTGAGGGGCTTATCCGGCGGTTTTTGTGACGGCCGGTTTTATCCAAAAAATAAATAGCTTCCAGGGAGCACGATGCGCCGGTTTTGCGATTCCAGTGGCGTCCATGCACAGGCCCCTGGTGATAGGGCGATGTGTGTATCCGGAATTCCGTGTCTCTGCCGCGGGTAACTACAGGGCCGTCATCGGCCAGCACAACACCGCTTTTCGCGTTGCCGGCCAGCGTTGTTTTCCCCTCGCCGGAATCTCCGCAAAACAGCTGCCCGCGATCACCGCAGGCTATGGCTGCAGCGTGTACAAAGAAACAGCCCAGCTCCCCCAACGATTGGGCAAAAAACATCCACAGCAGGCGAAACAGAGGAGAATATACGGCGGGATCAGCCCCGCACAAAAACAGCTGGGCGGATTTCGTTGCGGGTTGATATGCCAGGCCGGCATCCATGCATCCGACGCAGATGGTGTCGTCGGCAAACGTGTATGCAGTTCCAACCCGTTGCGTCAGCTGAGCTGCCGTAATCAGGTGTTCCATAATATTTCCGCAAACCGCTTCCGGTTTGTTGGAGATGGAAGGACGGATAATGCTCACCGTCGCAACCGGAGCGCCGGTACTGCCGGGAAACCTTTCAAAGTAAGATTTACAGAACTTCAATGCGGACCGCGTGTTTTCCGACACCTTTATGCCGATGGAAAAGCCGGCTATATCGACGCTAAAGGGCATCTCTATTTTGCTCTATAATTTGTCGCGATGGGGGAAACCAGCCGGCGGTGTGCATCTCCCGGCACAGAAAAAAAGGGGCCAACAGGTCATTATCGCAGGCAAATGCCAGGGCGCGACAGCCGCCCATGCATTGAAACTGGAAAATGCAGTTGCTGCATGGAAGTTTCAGCCGGTTGGGTAAAGACTCCCTCAGTCTTGCCAACAGGGGATCCGATTGCCAAACGTCGGCAATGGAATCCCTGAAAATATTGCCCATGCGAAGCGTTGGGTGGCCCTGTCCGATGCCGCAGATGGAAATATCACCGTTGGCCAGAATTCCCAGGATGTTCAGAATCCGGCATTCGTGCAGACCGCCACCGGTTAAATCCTCGACAGATCGGAAAGCCGGGGGCAGGTCAAAAAAGACACGCAGATCGGGGTATGCTGCCGCTTTGAGTCGCGTGTCTGCGTATTGACACACGAGTTCGTCAACAGTCAGATTGTCGCCTTTGGCAAAAATGGCTTCACCGCGACCGCATGGAACCAACGGATTTATCTTAACCGAACCGACCTTGAAACGGTACGCCAGCTCCAGTAAGGCCGGTATCTGGTTACAGTTTTGCTTTTGCAGGGTCATGATAACCTGGACGCCGAGGCCCTCTTTTGCAAGGCAGTCTATCCCGTGCATGGTCCTGTCAAATGCACCCGGCACACCCCGTAACCGGTCGTGGATCTCGCGGTCGGCAGCATCCAGGCTTATGCTCACAAATACGGATTTTATGCCTTTGAGAAAATTCGCCGTTTTTGTATCGATAAGCGTGCCGTTGGTCTCCAGCACCACCTCCAACCCATGGCCGGCGATGGTTGCCACCAGAGATTGCCAGTCGGGATGGAGCAGCGGTTCCCCGCCGGACAGTTTTACGGATCCCAGGCCAAGTGGCATTGCCTCGGCAATGACGCTGCTGAGTGCGGCCACGTCAATCCACCTGGCGCCCTGGGCTTCATGGGAAGGGCTGATCCAGCAATGACCGCATCGCAGGTTGCACCTGTCGGAAAGATAGAGGTACAGGTTGGTCAACGGGTAGCGGCTGGTGGGTACGGATAGGGATGTCATCGGCGAGATTCTCAACGGGTGGTGATGAATTGGTTTTTCGCGAAACTGTCAAAGATATCTGCCATATCGGCCTTCAGCTGTTCGGTGTCGGTTTCCGGATAGCGCCGGTCAAAGATGCCGAGGATTGCACCGAAATTTTTTTCGCCGTCAATAAGTCGATACGCTTCCAGTGCGGTTCGATTTATATAGGCGATGTTGCCGGTATCCGGATCCAGCAGAAACGCGCCGTCGTCCTCCGGCCTGCAGACAATGTTATCCATTCTGGCGGGGAGGTGTGATAATTTCATGTATTAAACCAGAATAGCGTTGAACATTTTCAGATGAAACAAAAATGCCATGCAATCCACATAGGCCTGTTCCACCTCAATGTCGAAATTCCTGCTGATGTCTTCGGCGATCTGTTTCACGGTGTGCCGGCCATCACAAAGGTTCCATATCCTTCGACCGGAGGCATTCAGAGCCGTGTCGCGGAAGCCGCGCTCGGTAACGGGAAGGGTCAGGACTGTTTTGCCGGCAGCCGACTTTACACCAACGGTCGGGTTCTGAACCGGCATGGATGTCGACAATGTCTCGATTTCCATTTTCCAAATGGCCGGTTTTACCAATTTGCGGGCGGCTGCGGCAATTCCGCTGCCAGGCATCATCAGGCCGGCTACGCTGCCTGCGCACCCTGCCAGAAGTGATCTTCTGTTTAATTTCATGGGCTTACCTGCTTTTTACGGGTACTATCATAAATTATATGCACGTAATGGCGCAAAGTCAATGATTGCCGTATCGAAGCCTGTCCGACGGTATTTCAAAAGCGCAGGGTTTACGGCAGGTGAGCCATGTTCGGGCGGGGATTTTTCCGGCTTACGGACAAAACGACAGGGGGCTATTTCATGGCAACATCTTCTGCTACGCTTTTTTGACGGGTTGGACGTCCCATATCTGCGATGCATATTCCATGATGGCGCGATCGCTGGAAAATTTGCCCATACCGGCGGTATTACGTATGGAACAGCGCGCCCATTGCTGTTCGTCCTGAAACAGCCGGCTGACATTTTCCTGGGCCTCCACATAGGCGCTGTAATCCGCAAGTACCATGTAAAAATCGCCCTTGTCCAGAAGAGAGCGGATGATGGGTGTAAACAGGTTCGGCTCCTCGGGTGAGAATTCTCCCGATCCGATCAGCCCCAACGATTGGCGCAGTTCCGGGATTGTGTCGTAGTGCTCCCGCGGCTGATAGCCGGCCGAGCGGTTTTTTGCCACCTGCTCGGCGGTAAGCCCGAAAATGAAAATATTCTCCCTGCCCACCTCTTCCATGATCTCGATATTGGCGCCGTCGAGGGTGCCGATGGTGAGTGCGCCGTTCAAGCTCAACTTCATGTTGCCGGTGCCGGAAGCTTCCATGCCGGCAAGGGAAATCTGTTCGGACAGATCGGCGGCCGGCATGATTTTTTCTGCTTGCGAAACGCAATAATTGGGCAGAAAAACAACCTGCAATTTACCGATCATGTCCGTATCGTTGTTCACCGTTGCGGCAATAGAGTTGATCAGTTTAATGATCAGTTTGGCGCGGTGATAGGCCGGGGCCGCCTTGCCGGAGAAGATGATGGTGCGCGGTACCACGGATCTGTCCGGGTTGGCCTTAATTCGGCTGTACAGGGCGACCACGTGCAGGACATTCAGAAGCTGGCGTTTATATTCGTGAATACGTTTGGCCTGCACATCGAAAAGCGAATGCGGATCGACAACGAGATTCACCTTGCGCAGAATGTATTGCGCCAGCTTTTCTTTATTGTTCCGTTTGATTTGCAGCCAGGACCGGCGAAAATTCGGGTCCTCCGCCAGCGGCACCAGTTGTTTCAGACACTCAAGATCCCGGATCCACTCAGGTCCGATGGCCGAAGTGATCAGGCGCGACAACAGGGGATTGGCCTGGAAGAGCCAGCGCCGGGGGGTGATGCCATTGGTTACATTCTGAAAACGACCGGGAAACAGGCGATCGAAATCCGGGAACAGTTGTTCTTTCAGAATGCGGCTGTGAAGCTCCGCAACGCCGTTGACCCGATGGCTGCCCACGATGGCCAGATGGGCCATGCGCACCATTTTTACCGTGCCCTCCTGGATCAGAGACAAACGGTTTTGCAGGCCCAGGTCGCCGGGATATTGCTGCGCGACCATTATCAGAAAACGGTGATTGATTTCATAGATGATTTCCAGATGGCGCGGCAGGATCCGGCCGATCAGATCCACGGGCCAGGTCTCCAGTGCTTCGGGAAGAACCGTGTGATTGGTGTAGGCGAAAGTTTTCTCGCAGATCGCCCAGGCGTCCTCCCAGGCCAGCGACTCTTCGTCCACCAGCAGCCGCATCAGTTCGGCCACAGCGATGGAGGGATGGGTATCGTTGAGCTGGATGGCCACATTCTCCGGCAGGTCGTTAAAATCGGTGTTCTTTTTTTTAAAGCGCCGCAGGATGTCGGCAAGTGTGGCGGCCACAAAAAAATACTCCTGTTTTAAACGCAGCTCCTTGCCGACAGCGATCTCGTCACTGGGGTAAAGCACCTTGGAGATGGTTTCGCTGAGCACCTTTGCTTCCACGGCACCGATATAATCCCCCTGATTAAACTCTTCGAGATTGAATTCCCTGCTGGACCTGGCAGCCCACAAACGCATATTGGTTACATACGTATCACCCAAACCGGGTATCAGGATATCGCAGGCCATGGCCATGACCACCTCACCCGCCACCCACCGATAGCGCCGTTTTCCGAAAGCGTCCTTGTACATTTCGGTGCGGCCGCCGAATCGAACCGGCATGAGAAGATCCTGCCTCCGAATTTCCCAGGGGCTGCCGCGCCGCAGCCAGTTGTCGCTTTGTTCGCGTTGATAACCGTCTTCAAACACCTGATGGAAGATACCGTAATCGTATAAGATACCGTAACCATAGCCGGGGATGTGCTTGCAGGCCATGGCGTCCATGTAGCAGGAGGCCAGCCGTCCCAGCCCGCCGTTGCCCAACCCGGCATCCCATTCTTCTTCTTCCAGTTCGTCCAGGTCGAAACCCATTTCCCGAAGTGTTTCCCGGGCGACGGTTTCCATTTCCAGGCTGATCAGGTAATTTTTGAGAAACCGTCCGGGCAGAAATTCCATGGACAGAAAATAGACTCGTTTGGCACAGGTCTCGTAAAAGGACTGCTGGGTCTCGATCCAGCGATCGGCAAGCCGGTCGCGAATACTGAGGGCAAGTCCCAGGTAGCAGGTATATTTATCCGGTCGGTACGGATCTTTTACCAGTGAAAAGCGGATGTGATGCTGAATGTCGTTTTTGAGTACACTGGGGGTCAGCGGCTTTTTTTTGTTTCCGGATGACGGTTTGCCATCGTGGATTTTTGCTTTTTTCTTCATGCACACCTCCGTGGCAGCGAAATGGATTTGGGGGGATGACCCCGGCAAGCAGGCCCCTTTACTTTTTACATGGCAAATGGATGGCTGGAAAAAGGGGGGCCGTATCAGCGCCGGAACAATACCCCATGATAGTTCACTTTTTATTGCCAAGGCAACAGAAATGATGCCATCGTAGAACCCCTATACGATTCTTTTCCGGAGCGATATTTCATATAGGCCGGTTATGATGCCTGTTTTCTTTTTTCCAACTGCGCGATCTGGGAGAGCGTATCTGCCTGCGCCAGCTTGCGGAACAAGAAAAAGAAATAGAAGCCGGTCAGGTTCAACGCGCTAAAACCGATCTTGGCAAACTCATCGGCCGAGATTTTCCCGTACAGGTGGTCTGTAAACCGGCGGGAGAGGGTTACGATCATTTCTTGCAGACAGTCTTTATAATGGCGAAGCACTTCAGGGTCGAAACCGTCTTTGGGCCCCATACCTGCACGATCCATCTCCACCATCACCTTTGCGATGGCAACATCATCGGATGAAAATATTTTTTTGCCATCCTTTTTTTGCGCGGCGACAATTCCCCACTCCTCTGCCTTTGCCAGCCATTTTTTCCCCAACCCGGTAATTTCCAGAAAATGATCCTCGCCGATTACTTCCTCCTGGAAAAGGAGATGACCCACAGGGCTGAAAAACTCACTCTGCATGTGGAAATAGTGTTCTTCGCCGGGAGATAGTTTTTTCAGTTGTTTAATGGTTTTTTTAATGATGGAGAGAGGCAGAAAATGTTTTTCCTGGAGGTTTTTAATGAGGCGTATGAGTTCGACATAATGCTCGCCATAGTTTGCCTGGGCCCTGCCGCGTGTGCGCGGTTTGGGAAGAATACCCTCCCTGAGATAAAACTGAATTGTCTCCGTGGAAACACCTGTTTTGATCACGAGTTCCCGTAATTTCATACTGCCTCCAAACCTGATGGGTGACGGGGAGATCACCTGCCTGCCGGGTTGAATTGTTCATATTCGGTGTCCAGTATAGCTATATTGTAAACCTTGTCAATAATTAAATTTTTATATATTATTAGTTAATTATAAACATAGCACTGCTATGTTGTACGTTATAATTTTCTTGACATCCATTTTTTTTTATAACATATGAATATCATCCTGTTTGGCTGGCCGGCGCCCATCCTTGGCAACAATATACAGGAGTAAATAAAAAACACGGATAGCCTTCAAAGAGGACAAAGCATGGCGAACGTGCATGCAAACGGGATACAGACAATTCGATAAAGGAGCATAAACCAATGGCACAAAGAGAAGTGGTAATCGTTGACGGTGTCCGTACGGCATTCGGCCGCATGGGCGGAACACTCAAGGACATTTACGCATCCAAGCTGGGGGCTATCGCGATCGACGGCCTTTTGAAGAAAACAAAAATCAAGGAAAAAGCGCATGTGGACAGCGTGTTCCTGGGATCGGCCGCCGGCTGCTCTCAATCCGGCAACCCCGCCCGTCATGCCATGCTGGCCTCCGGTCTCGGCTACGAAACATCCGCTTCCTACGTCGAAATGCAGTGCGGCAGCGCTATCGATGCCATCAACCACGCAGCCTGGAAGATTCTCGCCAGTCAGGCGGACATCATTATCGCCGGCGGCATGGAGTCCTACAGCCAGGTAGCCATCAAGTTCTCCATGGCAACACCGCCCTACAAGCTGATACCGCCGATGCCGATTGCGCCCCAGTTGTCCCCGGTTCCCGAAGAGTGCATCGGCATGGGCATTACTGCGGAAAACCTCCAGGAGATGTACGACATCCCCCGGGAGGCATCGGACGAATTTGCCTACAACAGCCAGATGAGGGCCAAAGCTGCCATGGAGGCCGGCTACTTTGAAGACGAAATCGTTCCGGTCACCATTCCGGCCACCCGCAAAACACCCGAAAATGTGTTCAAGGTGGATGAGCACCCGCGACCCGGTTCAACCCTGGAAGGCATGGCCAAGCTGCCGCCGGTATTCAAACCGGGCGGTACCGTCACAGCCGGCAATTCATCGGGCCAGAACGACGGATCCGCTTTTGTCCTCATAATGAGTGCGGAAAAAGCTAAAGAGCTGGGATACGAACCGATGGCCAAATGGCTGGCCGGTGCGGATTACGGCTGCGATCCTAAAATTATGGGCATCGGGCCGGCCTACGCCATGCCCATGGCCATACGCCGGGCTGGCCTGAAGCTTTCCGACATGGATACCATGGAATGCAACGAGGCCTTTGCCGTGCAGAACCTGGCTGTTATCAAGGAGATCGAAAAACAGACCGGTGAAAAAGTGGACATGGACAAGTGGAATCCCATGGGAGGCGCCATCGCCTTCGGCCACCCCAACGGCGCTTCCGGTGCCAGGATCTGCATGTTTGCCATGCGGCACCTGATCCGCAACAATGGCCGCTACGGTGTGTTCGGCTCGTGCTGCGGGGGCGGACTGGGAGTAGCGACCGTCATTGAAAACCTTCAGCATTAATTAAACTTTAAACCGGTGTAACGGGTATGGAGACAAAAAAATGGCACAGCAACTGGTTGACAGGCGGGATCTCGATTTTGTGATCTGGGAACAGATGGATGCGGAATCACTTCTTAAAAACGACATATACAGAGAATTCAACAAAAAAACCTGCGACATGATTATTACTGAGGCGCGTGCACTCGCCATCAAGGAAATACTTCCGACCCTTGCAGAGGGCGACAAGCAGGGTGTTCGGTTTGACAAGGGCAGCGTAAAGGTTCCCGACTGTTTTCACGATGCCCACCGCCTGATCCTGGAGGGTGAGTGGCAGGCCCTGAACGTATCCCCGGAGATGGGCGGCCAGGGCGTTCCCGGTTTTGTCGGTGCAGCCTGCGCCGAATACTTTCTTGCCGCGAACTACGCCCTGTTTGCATACGCCAGCATGGGAAACGGTGCGGCCAAAATGATCGACCTGTACGGCACTCCTGCGCAGAAAGAAAAATATATCCCCAATATCATTGCCGGTAAATGGGGCGGCACCATGCTGCTCACCGAATCCGGAGCGGGAAGCGATGTGGGAGCGCTCGAAACGACTGCCAAAAAGAATGATGACGGCAGTTACTCCCTGTCCGGCAACAAAATTTTCATTACCAATGGTGAACATGATCTGTGTGAAAATATTATTCACCCGGTCCTGGCCCGTATCGAAGGGGACCCTCCGGGAACCAGGGGCATTTCTATTTTCATCGTTCCCAAATATGTTGTCAACGATGACGGCAGCCTGGGCGAACGCAATGACATCGTATGCACAGGTGTCGAAGAGAAGCACGGCATTCACGGCAGTGCCACCTGCAGCATGTCTCTGGGCAGCAAAGGTAAATGCAGCGGGTATCTCCTGGGCGAACCCAGGGAAGGTATGAAGGTAATGTTCAATATGATCAACGGCGCCCGCATGAGTACCGGTCTGCAGGGCGTATCCTATGCTTCGGCCGCGTACATGCTGGCGGTCAATTATGCCCGTGAAAGGATTCAAGGCCGGAATTTGGAAGATTTTAAAAACCAGGCCGCACCTTCGGTTCCGATTATCAAACACCCGGACGTGCGCCGTAATCTTTTGTGGATGAAATCCTATGTCGACGGCATGCGCAGCTTTTTCCACTTTTTAATTTCCTGCGCCACCAAAGGAGTTATAGGAGAAACAGCGGAAGAACGGGAGCGTTTTGGGGACCTCTTCGACATGCTCACGCCGTCCATCAAGGATTATCTGGCGGTACGCGGTCATGAAGTCTGTATCCAGGCCATACAGGTGTATGGCGGCGCCGGATACTGCCAGGACTACCTGGTGGAACAGTATGCCAGAGATTGCAAGATCACATCGATTTACGAAGGCACCAGCGGTATCCAAGCCATGGATATGCTGGCGCGTAAACTCGGCAAGAAAGAGGGCCGGGTGTTTATGAGTCTGCTCCAGGAAATGCATAAAACCATTGCCCGGGCCAGGGAAATTAAGGGGCCGGCAGCACTTGCAGCGGATCTGGAAGCCGCGGTAAACCGGCTGGGGGAAATCTCCATGGCAATGGGAAAGCGGGCCATGTCGCTGGAGTTCAAGGTGGCGTTTGCGCATTCACTCCCCTTTTTGAATGTCATCGGGGACACCATCATGGCCTGGATGCTTCTGTGGCGCGCGACCGTGGCATCCAAACAACTTGCCAAGGGGGCCAAGAATAAGGATGCAGCCTTCTACAAGGGCCAGGTCAAAACGGCCGAGTACTACATCAAAACCATTTTACCGGAAGTCATGGGAAAAATGAATGCCATCGAAGCCGGATGTCCTGCGGCCATTGAAATCGAAGATGACGGGTTTGGCGGTTTATAAAAAGTAAATATCCGGAAAACGCAGAATCCCACGAAATCGGTGCGCCGCTGTTCAGGTGAGCAAACACCCATAGCGGAATAACAAAGTAAGGAGAATACAGCATGAACATCAATGACATCAAAACCATCGCGGTTATCGGAGCCGGCGACATGGGGCACGGTATCGCAGAAGTGGCCCTGATTGCCGGTTACAAAGTCTTTCTCAGGGACATCAACCAGGAATTTGTCGACCGGGGTGTGGGGCGGATCCATGCCAGCCTGGAAAAACTGGTATCCAAGGGAAAGGTTCCGGCTGGCCATTTTGAAAAAATCAAGTCAGCGCTTCTGGTCCCCTGCACGGACCTGGAAAAAGCCGTCAAAGAAGCGGATCTGGTGATCGAAGCCATTCCCGAGATCATGGACCTGAAGAAGGAAACATTCAAAGCCATGGATAACGCGGCGCGGGCCCACACCATTTTCGCATCCAACACCTCCACCATGAAGATTACGGAGATCGCATCGGCAACGACCAGGCCGGATAAGGTGCTGGGGCTGCACTATTTCAACCCGGCCGTTATCATGAAACTGGTGGAGGTCATACAGGGTGAAAAAACCTCGCCTGAGACCATGCAGATCGGCTACGACTTTGTTTTGAAAATCAACAAGGTTCCTGTAAAAGTTCATAAGGATGTCCCCGGATTTATCGTAAACCGGGTCCAGGCCCCCAGCGGTGTGCTTTTGGGCTGCGTCCTGGATAAAAACATTGCGGAGCCTGAAGCGGTGGATGCGATCTTCCGCAATATGGGCTCTCCCATGGGTCCCTATGAAACCATGGACTATGCAGGCCTGGACATCGCGTATCACGGCAGTGCCTATTTTGCCGAGGCCATCCATGAAGACTTTCGCGCGGGGAAAACCATTACCGCTAAATTCGAGGCCAATGAATTCGGGAAAAAGACAGGCAAAGGGCTGTTTGACTGGTCTGCAGGTCGCCCCGAAATCGATGTGTCCAAGGCGACCGACAAACTCGACCCCATGGACCTTGTTGCCGTCAATGCTAACGAGGCCACCAAAATAATTGCCCAGGGGGCCTGCGCCCTTGAAGACGTGGACACGGCCATCATGAACGCCACCGGAAGCCCTTTCGGCCCCATGGCCCTGATTCAGGGAATGGAACCGGCGGATCTGGCCCAACGGCTCGAAGGCCTTGCCGAAAAATTCGGCAAGGAAATTTTCAGGCCTACGCAGATGATAAAAGACGGCGCCTATAAATAGTTTGACGGCGTATCTATGACGGTTGCGCACCGCTTTCTTTCAGACGGAAAGGGAGCGGTACGCAGGATATGCTTTTTACCCTGTATATCTTTTGTACGAAGGAGATCGATATGGAATTTGAAAATATCAAGCTTGAACATAAGGGCCACGTTGCCGTGATCACCATCGACCACCCTCCGGCCAACGCGTGGAACCTCGCCATGGCGGAAGATTTTGAAAAAGCCATCGATGTTGTCGAAAATGACAAAGAGGTGCGTGTTGTGGTTTTGACCGGCGGCGGAGAGAAATGTTTTTCAGCCGGATTTGACATCAGCGATGCGGCCAATGGCCACATCACGAGCCCGAAAGTGAGGGACTTGTGGCGCAGAATTGACCGTTTCCCCAAACCGGTTATCGCGGCTATAAACGGATTTGCCCTGGGTGGCGGTCTCGAACTGGCCATCAGCTGCCATTTCCGGATCATGGCGGATGCTCCCAAGGTCCTGCTTGGTCTTACCGAACTGAATCTGGGCATCATACCCGGATGGGGCGGAACGCAGCGCCTTCCCCTGCTCGTCGGTAAAACCAAGGCGCTCGATATGATACTGTTCGGTAAAAAAATCGATGCCAAAGCGGCTTTAGAGATCGGGCTGATAAACCAGATAGCCCCACCCGAAAAACTGATGGAAGACGCGCTTGCTTTCGCAGAGAGGTTGGCTGAAAGGCCTCCCATCGCGGTCAGTTGTGTTCTGAAAGCAATTTCAGCCGGCACTTACAGCGGCCTGGACGAAGGGCTGCGGATCGAAACCGAAGGATCGGCAATCGTCGGCAATTCGAAAGACTGTGTGGAAGGGTTTACGGCGTTTCTGGAAAAAAGGGCCCCCGTTTTTACGGGCGAATAGATATGGTCCTGCATGGTTTTTACCATCTAAACGGAAGGAAAACAGATGGAAGAGAGGATATGGCATCAGCATTACGACTACACGGTTCAAACCAGCTATCGCTTTCCTCGTATCCCCTTATTTGCACTGCTGGATATTCCCTCAAACGCGTTTCCGGATAAGCCTGCGATCGATTATTATGGATCGAAAATAACGTTCTGGGAATTGCGATTGCTCTCTTTCCGGCTTGCCCATGCATTGTCTGAGCTGGGCGTTACGAAGGGTGACCGGGTTGGGCTTCATCTGCCCAACATTCCCCAATACCTGATTGCTTATTATGCCACGCTTTCTTTGGGTGCCATCGTCGTCAATTTCAATCCTCTCTATACACCGGATGAACTTATAGCCCTGATTAAGCAAACAGATGTTTCGACGTTTATCACTTTTGATATGGTTGTCCCCAATGTAAAAGCCGTGACCGCGGAAGTGGAGATTCCCAGGGTGATTGCCACGTCTGTCTTTGATTTCATGGATGGCGTGGATGTCAGTACGCCGGAAACGCTTCAGATGGAAAATGGCTGGCACCATTTTTCTCAATTGCTGGACAGCAGCCAGGACACGCGAAAACCAAAGGTTGAGATAAAACCGGAAGATCCTGCCATGATCCAGTTTACCGGGGGTACAACCGGAATCCCCAAAGGGGCGCTCCTGACCCAGGCCAACATGATCGCCGGGGCGTACAGCTGTTTTCTGTGGGGGTCCGCATCCACCCAATATTCGACCCCTGAAAGCAGGATGGTCATGTGTGCGCTGCCGTTTTTTCATGTTTATGCCAACATCGTCTGCTTGAACTGGGCCATGTTGAATTGTGCGACCATGATCCTGGTGCCCCGTTTCGAAATCGATCCTTTCATGGATCTTCTGGCAGGGGTTGAAAAAGACCTGTTCCTGCCGGCGGTACCCACAATGATAAATGCGATTGTCAACCACCCCAAGGCAGCGGAAATTAACCTGCCCAAAAAAATCAGCCTGCTAAACAGCGGCGGCGGACCGATTCCCCGGGAACTGATCGACCAGGTAGATGATCTGGGAATAACTTACAGTGAAGGATGGGGGATGAGCGAAACCACGTCGTTGGGGATCGCAAACCCCGTTATGGGGCTCAAGAAATTCGGTTCCATCGGCATCCCTTTTCCCGGCATGGATGTAAAGCTGGTAGATATTGAAACCGGGACGAAGGATGTCCCCCAGGGTGAACCCGGAGAGCTGCTGATAAAAGGCCCCCTTGTTATGAAGGAATACTGGCAGAATCCCGAAAAAACTGCGGAGACACTTACCGATGGATGGTTGCATACCGGTGATATCGCGAGAATGGATGAAGAAGGGTACTTTTTTATCGTGGATCGCAAGAAGGACATGATTATTGCGGGAGGTTACAACATATATCCGCGGGATATCGATGAGGTGCTGTACCAGCATCCCAAGGTGCTGGATGCTGTTGCTATCGGGGTTCCGGATGAATACAGGGGCGAAACCGTGAAAGCATTTATTGTTTTGAAACCGGGAGAGACGGCATCGCAAGAGGAAATCGCCGCTTTTTGCAAGGAAAAGCTGGCCATCTACAAGGTGCCGAAGATGATTGAATTTCGTGATGAACTGCCCAAATCGGCCGTGGGAAAAATCCTCCGAAAAATATTGCGGGATGAAGAAGCCGCCAAAAGAGAGGTTTCGGAAGAGTAGAAACGTCAGGCTCTCTTCAAATAAAGGCCATCTTCCAGCAAAACGCGGCCGTCATCTGTCAGGCCGGAGAGGTGCTTGGATATGATGGCCCACTCGGCGAAGCGGTAAAAATCCAGCGGTTCTCTCTGTTTCCGATAAACGAGCCACGCAGTGATGATCTCTTCTTTCGATCGGGGGACAGCCAGAAATTCCAGCAGGCGGGATTCCCGTCCGGCAATGACGGCCAGGTAGTCCGACCACAAAGGACCCGGCGGTTTCTCGAAGACGCCGGTTTCGTGGCAGGTGAGCCAGGTTCGGGCGGATATTTTTTCCAGTCTGTGAACGGAGCTTATGGTTTCGGCAATGCTGGAATCCCGGTCTCCGTACCAGGGGCCGAACGGGGTGAGGTCATAGTCGCCCAGAAAGAGAACACCGGCTTCCCGGAAAAAGAAGGCGAGATGTCCGGGGGTGTGCCCGGGGGTATGCAGAATGTCAACGGTAATGCCGCCGCCGCAGTCGCGGGTGCCGGCATCCAGAAGAATTTGCGGTGTTCTGGGGCGGAAATGAAACATGTCGGTTGCAATGGATCGCCAGCTTTCCCGGAAATCAGATGATCGTATATCGTAGGCGTCCAGAAAGTGATCCAGCGTTGACAATGGCGGGGCGTCCAGCGGATGTATTCCCAGGGGCAGGTCGTCAAAAAGATCAAGATCCATGAAATGATCCTCGTGCCAGTGGCTCAACCAGACCTGCGCTACCCCCTCCTCGTCGCGCAGTCTTTTCAGGCGCTCCCGGTCCGAGGCGGGGTCGATGAGGATTTTGGCGCCCTCAATGTAAACGGAGTGACAGTAGGGATATTTGCCCCGGTTTATTCCCGGAAGGAATCGGATGGGGCCGAACTTCTTTTCTTCCATAATTAACAAACCATTCGGCTGCGGTTTATTCCAGAAAGGAATAGTTACCCGATTTTTCGGTTTGATTCAACCGAATGATAGAGAAAAAGAGGAGGTATGCAGGCGAACAGGAAAGTCTCATGGCCGTAACGCACCAAACGACCATGGAAGGTGCCGGTTTTCATAACAAACCGGGAAAACTATACATCTATCTGTATTTATAACGTTTGCAG
>CAZKYZ010000023.1:0-2214 GCA_964557055.1 uncultured Desulfobacterales bacterium | reverse complement strand
CGGTTCAGGCCGGGGTAAATAGAAACTTTACAAATTAAGGACAATAGACGCCATGCACGTCACCACGAAAAGGACCCAACAGCTCGTTGATTCACCGGCAAAGGCAGCACAACAGGAGGGTGATGACGACCCTCCTGACCCCAACTCGCGTCTGGTGGTTGCGCCTTCCATTTACACCCCCAAACCCGCCGGGCGACTTGTCCGGTTTCCCACCCAACACGCCGGGATTCTCAGCCCGGCCGTAAGATCCTTTCGAAAGCGATATTTTCCGAACATTCCCACCAAATTGTGGAATGACTGGCAGTGGCAGACCCGCCACCGTATCCGCACCCTTTCCCAGCTGGAATCGATGCTCTCCCTGTCCGAGGAGGAGCGTGGGGCTTTCACCCACTCGGAAACGGTACTGCCTCTGGGTGTCACACCCTACTACATGAGCCTGGTCTCCCCGAATGATCCCGACCAGCCCATCCGCCGCAGTGTCATCCCCACCGTTCACGAGAAGGTTCGCACCGCCGGCGAGGCCGACGACCCGCTCGGAGAAGATGCCATGAGCCCGGTCCCCGGCCTGATTCATCGCTATCCGGACCGTGTGCTTCTGCTGCTGTCGGATTTTTGTTCGACGTATTGCCGCTACTGCACGCGTTCCCGCGTGGTGGGCCATGGTGCTATCCATCCCAGCCGAAACCGCCTGGAGCGGGCCTTTGCCTATATCGAACAGACGCCGGCCATTCGCGATGTAGTGGTTTCCGGTGGCGACCCGCTGATGCTGGGAGAAGAGAAGCTTTCCTGGATTTTGTCGCGGCTGCGGCAGATTGCCCATGTGGAGATTGTGCGCATCGGTACGAAAGTTCCGGCCGTTCTGCCCCAGCGCATCACCCCAAGCCTGGTGCGCATGCTGCGCCGTTATCACCCCCTGTGGATGAGTCTGCACTTCACTCACCCGGATGAATGCACTCCTGAAACACACCGCGCCTGCACCATGCTGGCCGATGCAGGCATACCCCTGGGTTCCCAAACGGTGCTGCTCAAAGGCATCAACGACAATCTGGAAACCATGCGTCAACTTATGAAAAAACTGCTCAAAATGCGTGTGCGGCCATACTACTTGTACCAATGCGATCCCATTAGCGGATCAGCCCACTTCCGTACTCCCATTGAAAAGGGTCTTGAGATTATCCGCGGTCTGCGGGGCTTCACAAGCGGCTATGCCGTGCCCACCTACGTGGTGGACGCTCCCGGCGGCGGCGGCAAAATTCCCCTGATGCCCGACTATGTGGTGGGCCGCGAAGACGATGCACTGGTATTGAGGAATTACGAAAACGATCTGTACCGATATCCCGAATCATGCGATGTCGCAAACGGTTAATATCCTGCACAAGCCATATCGATAGCGAACCGGATGCGGAGTGTCCTCGGCATCTTCTTGCGAACGGGGAGTCTGTGTTTGAGGCCATTCATACGTCTATGACGCTGGCGCGGCAATGGCACCGTCAGCTCTATAAGGAGATACAGGCCGATGCCAATGAAAATCGGACTGACATACGACCTTCGCTCTGAATATCTGGCGGAAGGTTTTTCGGAAGAAGAGACGGCCGAATTCGACCGTGACGACACGGTGGACGCCATCGAAGCGGCGCTGCAGTCCCTGGGATACAATACCGAACGCATCGGCCACAGCCGCCAACTGGCTGCCGCCCTTGTCGCCGGCCGGCGCTGGGATCTGGTGTTCAATATTGCCGAGGGCATGCACGGCATCGGCCGCGAGGCTCAGGTGCCGGCCCTTTTGGATATGTATCGGATACCCTATACATTTTCGGATCCCCTGGTCATGAGCCTTAGCCTGCACAAGGGTATGACCAAACGGGTGGTCCGGGACGCCGGTGTACCCACCTCCGATTTCAGCGTGGCTGAAACACCCGCAGACGCCCGGGCGGTGACTTTTGCACCACCCTATTTTGTAAAGCCCGTGGCCGAGGGAACGGGAAAGGGTGTCACGCCGCAATCCATTGTCCGTCAAAAAATAGATCTTACCGCCGCCTGTGAAGAATTGATTGATAAGTTCCATCAGCCGGTGATCATCGAACCTTATCTACCCGGCCGTGAGTTCACCACAGGTATCGTGGGCACCGGTTCCAAGGCCCGGGTTCTCGGTACTATCGAGGTGCACCTGTTGGACACCGCGGAACAGGGAGTCTACTCCTACGTCAACAAAGA
>CAZKYZ010000022.1:0-17510 GCA_964557055.1 uncultured Desulfobacterales bacterium | reverse complement strand
GGATGAATTGCCGATAAAAGAAATCTTGTCCGTTTCCGTCTCCGGAAGGAGACCTATGGTCATGGCCTTTTCCAGATCCACATAGGAACCGAAGCCGCCGGCCAGAAATATCCGCTGGATATCATCGATGCCCATCCCGACCTCTTCCAGCAAGGTCATACAGCCGCTGTAAATGGCGCCCTTGGCGCGAATCAGGTTGTCGATATCGATTTCCGTCAGAACCACATCGCGGTCAATCTCGGTGTTCTCCCGCCAGGCCAGTACGTATTCGTACACACCGTTTCTCTCGCGGATTCGATCCGTGTCCAGGTCCCGGTCAAACTTACCCTGACTGTTGATAATCCCCATTTCGAACATAGTGGCCACCGCTATAATCAGGCCGGATCCGCAGATCCCTTTGGGTCGGACATTACCGATGGTCAGGTTCATGGGTTCGAAGGTTACCGGGTCCATGGAAAAATCCTCAATGGCGCCCTGGGTGGCCCGCATGCCGAATTCGATCCCCCCGCCCTCGAAAGCCGGCCCGGCCGAGCAGGCCGCACAGGCGAACCAGTCACGGTTGCCGATAACGATCTCGGCGTTGGTGCCGATATCCATAAACAGGGTCAGCTCTTCCGACAGGTACATGCCGGACCCCATGACGCCGGCCACGATATCGCCCCCCACGTAGCTGGATATCTGAGGATAGACCAGCGCCGTCGCGTGTTCGTTCAGCTCCAGACCCAGGTCAAAACATGTAATCGGGGGGTATAGGGTCGCCGCCGGAACATAGGGCGATCGCCGGATATACTGGGGGTTCACCTCCAGCAGCAACTGGGTCATGGTGGTGTTGCCGGCAATGGTAACACTGGAGATATCATCTTTGTCGACACCCGATTTTTTCAATATCTTCAAAATGATACCATTCATAGTTGCGACGACGACGGTATGCAGCTTTTTCAGTCCCCCGGGCTTTTCGGCAGCCATGATGCGGGTGATGACATCTTCGCCGTAGCTGATCTGCCCGTTGAAATCACCGTGCTGGGCCAGAGTTTCCCCGGTAATCAGGTCCACCAACTGACCGTATACCGTCGTGGTGCCGATATCCATAGCAATGGCATAGTTGTGGGTGGTTGTGTCGCCAGGCTGTACGTTAATGATTCGGGTCTTGCCTTCCGGGTGCACCGGCCGTGCCAGTGTGGCCGTAACCCGAAATTCGTCTTCGCGCAGTATGTCGGGAAGCTTGCGGATAACGGAAAGATCCGCGTCCAGGCGACGTTCACCATGGTTCAGTTTCAAAAAGCTCACCAGGCGGGTCATATCCGGCAGGTGATCCTGGGTATTCGGCTGCGGCAGCTGCAGGTATTTTTTCTCCACCGGTGCCTGGAAAAGCCCTCCCTCCTGGAGGGTCGACAGGTCAAATTCCGCAATGTGAGCGGTTTTACGGGCGGTAGCCTGCAGATTCAGCACGCTGGCATCCATGGAAGACTCCGTGGGAATCCTCACCGTAAGATTTTCCCGCACAACGGATTTGCACGCCAGCCGGTATCCATTTTCGACGTCTTCCCGGCTGATTCTTTCCGTGATCCCGTCCTCCACAGCGCCGTCTTCCACAATCACGCGACATTTACCGCAAACCCCTTCCCCACCGCAGGATGCATTGATGTGTACGCCGGCCTCCAGGGCCGCACGAATCAAGGTTTCACCGTCTTCGACTTCGATGGTTCGGTTGTGGGGCTGAAAAGTAACTTTGTGTGTGCCCATACGCTCCTGTTCCTGTTGTATATCTGCGCTTTCTGTAAATTAAGGTGCCTCCTCGTGTGTTCCCTGCTTCAGGCGCTGCCGCCTTTCAGTTCCGGTTTTTCGAACCGGCAGGAAAGGGTGAATACATCGCCGTCAAAATAGGTTGTCACCTTGTACGGCAGGGTCTTGAACAGTTTGATCATGCCCTTGTTGGACGGAGATGTATAGGCCTCCAGGCCGGCGATCCCGTTCTCCCTGGCCGACTCCATCAGCTTGCGCATCAAGGTGGCGCCCAGCCCCATGCCCTGGTATTCCCGGCTCACGGAAAAAGCCACCTCGGCCACATTCCTGGCCGGGTCGAGCAGGTATTCACCAATGGCAATGACGCGGCCGAAACCGAACTCGCCCACCACCCCAAGTATGGTCAGATCCTTGATGTAGTCGATCTGGAACATGCTCTGCACTTCTTTGCGAACGAAACTGGTTTTTTCGTGGAAAAAACGGGAAACCACATCGTCCTTATCCAGGCTGTAAAAATGTTCCTGGATCCTTCTCTCATCCACCGGTTTTGCCGGCCGGATGGTAATGGTCTGGCCCTTGCGGACGATCTCCTCCTCCAGGTTCAAAGGATAGATGCCGTAAAGGGATTCCGAGAGGGTCCGGTCCTTTTCCAGCAACTCCATATCCTTGGCCTGCGAAAGCAGCTCTTCCCGGAAGTCGGGATGGGCGAGACTGATCAGGGCCATGGCTCTCTCCTGTAGGCTCTTGCCGAACAGGTTGACGGCCCCGTATTCGGTGACCACGTAATTGGCGTCTCCCCTCGGCACCACGACAGCGGTGTTATCCAGCATGGGAACAATCCGGCTGAACTTCCCGCTGCTGTGGGTCGAGGTCATCATGATGATGGATTTGCCGCCCGGAGACCAGACCGCTCCCCGGGTGAAGTCGAGAATTCCGGTAATCCCGGAATAATGGTTCGACTGCATGGCGTCCGCCGCCACCTGGCCGGTCAGGTCGATAGCCATTCCCACATTGATGGCGACCATTTTATTGTGACGGGATATGATACGCGGATCGTTCACGTAATCCGACGGATAAAAGTCGACCGAAGGGTTGTCGTGGATAAATTCATAAAGGTCCTTGGAACCTACGGCGAAACTGGCAACCGACTTGCCGTCATTAAACCCCTTTTTGTGGTTGTTGATAACCCCCCGCGCCACCAGACGCATCATCACATCGGTAAAAAACTGGGAGTGGATTCCCAGGTCGTTCTTCTGGGACAGCCCCAAAAGAGTAGCGTTGTTGGTGGCCCCCAGGCTCATCTGCATGGTGGACCCGTCTTCCACGAGACGGGCGATCTGCTGTCCGATCTTGTCCGCTGTCTTCGTGTCGGGACTGTCCTTGATGGTGATCAGGTCCTCGTCGTGCTCCACAATAACATCGACGTCGTTGACGTGGATGAAACTCTGCCCCAGAACCCGCGGCATTTCAGTGTTCACCTGGGCGATGACCATATCGGCGGCCTGGGCGGCGGCCTGGGTGACATCTACGGATATCCCCAGGCTCATCCAGCCGAAATCGTCGGGGGGAGACACCTGGATGAGGGCGACATGAATCGGCAGCTGTCTTGTTTTAAACAGCCTGGGCACGGCAGATAGGTTGATGGGGGTGATGAACCGCTTGTTTTTGGCCAGATCTTTCGATTTGGCGGATCCCAGATAAAAAGAACGGATATTGAGGCTCTGTCCGTGCGTTTTTTCCGCTATCATGGTCAGAGGAGTGGTCTCCAGGGAAAGCAACCGGACTATTTCAAGATCCGTAAACCGCCGGGCAGCGTCCGACAGCGCCCGGATCAGATGCTGCGGCTCCCCACAAGAAGAACCGATAAACACCCGCTGACCGGGTTTGATTTTGCTGATGGCTTCTTCGGCCGTGCATTTTTTTTCCTGGTACCCGTCCGCCCAGTAAAGATTCATTTTTGCCCCCTTTCTGAAGGGTATCCAACGGCGGGCCGGATGTCCGCCTGCCGCTTCCAATCGGGTTTGCGCCAGTATTGGATTGTCTGTATTATGAGATAAAACTTAAAATAAGTAAAGCGGCAATTTTCTTTGGCAAAAGCAGCGCAGCGGATCAGCTTTTTGCGCGGGTATAGTACAAAAGCCAGAAAATCACCATTACCAGCAGCGTCGAAATGCCGGCCAGTGTCGGAAACACCGCCGCAATACTGTAGGCATGCTCAATGCCGGCCACCATTTTGACGGCCAGCGCCCCGACACCGAAAGTCAGCACAAATTTGGCGCCAAAGGCCGTGTGCTGGAGATTTCGGGGGGTATACCCGGCCACAAGGGTGTTTTCTGCAGGCTGCATGCCCAGCAGAAAGAAAAAATAGATCAGGCCGGCGGCCACCAGAGGCAGGTTGGCAACCGCCCCCATGATCAGGGCCAGTGGAATGGTAGCGATGTGAAACAACAGGTAGCACCTCCCCGGGGAAAACCGCTCGGCGACAAGGCCCCCGCTGTATTGCCCCAGCATGCCAAAAAGGTAGATTGCCGAAACGGTCAGGGTGGCCACCAGGTTGGGGGAAACCCCCTTGCCGGCGAAAGCGACCGCCCAGGCGAAAACAGCCCCGTTTTTAAGCTCGAAATAGGCCGGCACGATGACGGTCGCTCCCCGATAAACGATGCCGCCGAACATCATGGCGATCAATAGAATCAGAAAAGCGTTCAGGTTGCCGCGGTTGCCCGTTTTATGAGTCTGCACCGGTTTAGCGGACACCGTAAAGGGGAAAAAAAACATCAGGAGAATACCGGCCAGGTTCATACCCCCCAGCATCACATATACCCACGCGGGTCCAAACAGCCAGTTGATCGCTCCGGCAGCCAGCGGAGCGGTTGCCAGACCCAGGTTACCGAACATGCCGTTAAATCCCATACCGACACTGATCCGGCTGACTTCCTTGGAAATCAGGCCGAGCCCCGCCGGATGGTAAATACCGGAAAAAAAACCGAGGCCGGCCAGGGACAGGGTCAGCATGGTCGGGTTGTCGATGTTCAGCGATGCGGCCAGACAGCTCAAACCGGAGCCCAGGTAATAAATCAGAAAAAGGCCTTTGGGGCCCCAACGGTCGGCGGCGAGCCCCCAGGGAAAGGCGGTCAGCCCGAACAGGAGATACATATAAAAGGATATGGAAAGAACGGCGGCCAGATCCAGATGGAGCCGTACCGTCAGCGGCAGGACAATGGCCGTGAAGGTGAGCATATTGAAATGGCTCATGAAATGGCCGTAACAGGTACTGACAAGAATCCTGGAATCCCGGGTGATGGAACCCACTGAAACGTTATTGTTCATATCGCTCCGTGATTATCCGCAGGGGGCCTATACTGCGGGCTGTGAACCTGATTCATCTGTTGACACTCGGTAAATAAATGGTTTACATATTTCCCTGTTACTTATTCGTCGCGGACACGATTACAGCATACGGCCGCCTGTCCACAAGCCTACTGGTGATATCAATATCACCGGCGATATTCAATGACTATTTTCTTGCCAGCAACACAAAGATCGGTGGGCAAAACAGATGAACTTTCTCATGTCTTTGAGCCGGCGCATTGACTCTCTCAACGAGTGGGTCGGCAAATTTACCTCTTGGGTGACCCTGGCGCTGGTCCTGGTGGTTTTTGTGGATGTGGTCATGCGCTACTTGTTCCAAACGAGTTACGTGTTTACCCAGGAACTGGAATGGCACCTTTTCGGCTTTATTTTTCTCATCGGGGCAGCGTACACCCTTCGCCACGACGGCCACGTGCGGGTCGACATCATTTACCAGCGTCTCAGCCTTCGGGGAAAAGCCTGGATCAACATGATCGGGGTTCTTTTTTTCATGCTGCCCGGCTGCCTGATGGTGATCGTTACCTCGTATAAATTCGCGTATAACTCCTGGTCCATGCTCGAAGGATCGCCCGATCCCGGCGGCATTCCACTGCGCTTTCTGATCAAAGGCTGCATTACCGTCGGTTTCGCCCTGCTTTTTCTGCAGGGCATTTCACTTGGCATTCACAGCCTGCTCCAGATTGCGGGCATTGAAAAAGATGAAGAGGGCCGGAAATAACGATGGAATACCTGGCGGCATGGATGTTTCTGGCCCTGACAATTTTATTGATGGCGGGTTTCCCCGTAGCGTTCACGCTGTTGGGGACCTCTCTGGTTTTCGGGCTGATCGGATTCGGCTGGTCTTTTTTCGACCTGCTGCCGCTGCGCATCTGGGGCCGTATGGGCAACGTCACCTTGATCGCAGTACCCTTGTTCGTATTCATGGGAGTCATGCTGGAACGGTCCGGCCTGGCCGAGGAACTGCTCGACACCATGGGCATCCTTTTCGGCCGGTTAAAGGGCGGCCTGGCCATCTCCGTCGTGGTTGTGGGAGCCCTTCTGGGGGCATCCACCGGCATCGTGGGCGCCACGGTCGTCACCATGGGCCTGCTGGCCGTGCCGACCATGCTGCGGCGCGGGTATCAAAAAGAATTGGCCACCGGAACCGTTGCCGCTTCCGGAACCCTGGGGCAGATCATCCCCCCCAGCATCGTCCTGGTTCTGATCGGCGACATCGTGGGCGTTTCCGTGGGCGAACTCTTTATGGGCGCCGTCCTGCCAGGATTTTTGCTGGTAGCCCTGTACATTCTCTACATTCTGATTGCTGCCCACATCCGGCCGTCCATTGCCCCACCGCTGCCCAAAGAGGAACTGGCGAAGTATTTCGGTGGAAAACTTTGGGCCAAAGTGGGCAAGGCCCTGGTACCCCCGATTTTCCTCATGGTTGCCGTTCTGGGCTCCATTTTCGCCGGCATCGCCTCCCCTACGGAAGCAGCGGCCGTGGGTGCCGTGGGTGCTACCCTGCTGACCTTCCTGAACCGGAAATTCAGCATCGCCATGCTCAATGAAGTCATGATTTCCACCACGAAACTGACCTGCATGGTGTTCGTCATCCTTTGCGGGGCTGCCGCTTTCGGCCTGGTTTTCAGGGGTCTGGAAGGCGACACCATCGTGCGCGAATTCCTGGGCGGATTGGCGGCAAATTACAGCAAAGGAATGGTCCTGGCCATCGTCATGGCTGTTATTTTCTTTGTCGGGTTCTTTCTCGATTTTATCGAAATTACCTTTATCCACGTTCCGGTCCTGGCGCCCATCATGCTGGAATTTGGATTTGATCCGGTATGGTTCTGTATTTTGCTGGCTGTCAACCTGCAGACATCGTTTATGACACCGCCTTTCGGTTTTTCGCTCTTTTATCTCAAGGCGGTGACCCCACCGGAAGTTAGGACCGGAGATATTTACAGGGGTATTGTTCCTTTTGTACTGTTTCAGCTCATCGGGCTGGCCATTGTCGTGCTCTTTCCCGAGCTGGCAACCTGGCTCCCAAAAGTTGTTTTTGGAAATTAATTTGATAGTGGTTGTCTGGAATTCAACTTAACCAAGGAGGGTAGTAATGGAAAGACGTGATTTTCTAAAAAAAGCCGGATGTACCGCCGTAGTCGCAGCAGCCGCAGTCGTCGGCTGTGCCCAGGAAGAAAAAAAGGAAGCAAAGGCTCCGGAGGCACCCGCTGTTCAAACCAAAAAAACCTACAACTGGAAAATGGTAACCACCTGGCCCCCCAAACTGCCCGTCCTGCAGGAAGGTTGTGAACGTCTGGCCAAACGGGTCCAAGAAGTCTCCGACGGCAGGATCAATATCCAGGTGTACGCCGCCGGCGAACTGGTCCCTGCCATGGAAATTTTCGATGCGGTTTCCAAGGGAACCGTAGAAGTTGGCAGTGGCGCCAGCTACTACTGGGCCGGCAAAGTAGCCGCTGCTCAATGGTTCGCAGCAGTGCCCTTCGGCTTGAACGCCCAGGGCATGTCGGCCTGGTTCCATGGTGCCGGCGGACTGCAGCTGTGGGAAGAGACCTACGCACCGTTCGATCTGGTACCGCGCCCCGGCGGATCCACCGGCGTTCAGATGGGCGGCTGGTTCAATAAAAAGATCGACAGCATCAACGACTTCAAGGGCCTTAAAATGAGAATCCCCGGGCTAGGCGGCAAAGTGGTCGCCAAGGCCGGCGGGACCGTCATCCTGTCCGCGGGTGGCGAAATCTTTACCAACCTGGAACGCGGCGTCATCGACGCCACCGAATGGGTTGGTCCCCTGCATGATCTGAGAATGGGATTCTACCAGGCCGCCAAATACTACTACTACCCGGGTTGGCATGAGCCGGGAACGTACCTGGAATACTTCTTCAACAAAAAGGTTTACGATTCACTGCCCAAAGACCTGCAGCACATTCTGGATACCGTCTGCATGGAAAATGAGCACTGGGTGCTGGCCCAGTTCGACGCCCGGAACGGGGCGGCCCTGCAGACCTTGATCAAGGATCACCAAGTAGAGCTGATCCGCTTCCCGGACCAGGTCCTGGCCGATCTGCGCACGATGGCCAAGGAAGTGGTGGCCGAAGAAGCCGCCAAGGATGCCCAGTCCACCAAGGTGAACGACGCCTTCCAGGCGTTCGCGAAAGTTATCGGCACCTGGGGAACAATATCGGAAAAAGCCTACTACAACATCATTGCCGAGGATTTTCCACTCAAGGCATAGGTGTTTTTTTTACAATTACAAAATCGGCCGGTACCCGTCAGGGTCCGGCCGATTTTGTTTGGCAAAAGAAAATGAACAAAAACCTGAAAGCAAAAATCCATTTCTTCCGCTGAGACGCAGGGAGAATGGGGACAGTGAGTAGTGGGTGGTGAGGGAATTGGCTCATCGCTCTTGGCTCATGGTTGATGGCGAAAAAACAGGAGAAGGGGTCGAGAGGAAGGGCAAAGCGCATAGGGTGGAAAGCATAGAGGACACAGAGAGAACCGAAAACCGTTTCCATTTCGAATTGCGAATTTCGAAAACAAAGTCAACACCGTAAAACCGTATTTTACAATGGATATAAATGGATTTTGGATGCTACGATTTAACGTTTTTGATTGTCTTCCCCATTGTGACGCGCCGAGCATCGCAGGAGCGGGCGAAAAAGGAGTTGTGGACTGTCTGAGCGAAGCGAGTTTCCACAGCTCCCGCCCGATTCGAGAAGCACAGGGAAGCCCATTGACCGCCTATGCACGGCTTTGTTTTTTCTACAACAGCGGATTGATGACAAAGGTTGAAATTTATATAAATGGGCCGTGTCACACGGGCGATTTCTTTTGGTTCGTTTTCTTTTTCGCAAAAGAAAATGAACAGAAACCCGAAATATTAAAGGTCGAGGGGAAAACCTGTTTACCACAGAGATCACAGAGGACACAGAGGAAACCTAAAACCAGTTCTATTTCGAATGGCATAATTTGGGATTAAAAAGCAGCCAAACGGTCCCAGGTTTTACGAATAAATGAATAGACCAATTAACGAATCAACACTTTTGGTTATCTTCCCCATTATGACGCGCCGAGCATCACAATGCGGGGGAGCTGAAAGTCTTGCCGGCTGATAATTCTGTATCTTTTTATGCTGTTGCCAACAGCCTTCAGCTTATCGCCTTTCAACCGCCGCCACTCGCCCCCGCAGGCGTTCTTCTAAATGCGTGTACCGCCGCTGGGTCTTGTCATTTTTGACGGCAATTGCCAGTGCTTTTCGGCTGCCCACAAGAACGACCAGTTTTTTGCCCCGGGTGACTGCCGTGTAGAGCAGGTTGCGCTGCAGCAGGATAAAGTGCTGGGTCATAATCGGCATGACCACGACCGGGTATTCCGACCCCTGAGATTTGTGCACCGAGATGGCATAGGCCAGCGTTATTTCATCCAGCTCCGTATACGCATAAGCGACTTCTCTTTGATCAAAAGATAAAAGTAAGCGCTGGGTGACCCTGTCGATAGCCAGAACGCTGCCCACATCACCGTTGAAAACGTCCTTGTCGTAGTTATTGCGGACCTGCATCACTTTATCCCCGGGCCGATAGGTGAAAACGCCGTGGGCCACACCCTCGTCGGTGGAAGGGTTCAGGACCTTCTGCAGTTCCCGGTTGAGGTTGGCGGCCCCCACCACCCCTTTATGCATGGGGGTCAGTACCTGAATGTCCTCGGTGGGGTTGAATCCGAACCGCGCCGGAATACGCCTGGCAACCATACGCAAAACAATCTCCTTTACCTGCTCGGGGTCATCTTTCTCGATGAAATAAAAATCGCTCCTCGATGAAGGCGCGTCGGTGTCGGGCAGATTGCCTGCATTGATCCGGTGGGCATTGACAATAATGCGGCTTTCCCGGGCCTGCCGAAAAATCTCCTGCAGTTTTACAACCGGAACCTGTCCGGAGGCAATGATGTCATGGAGAACATTACCGGATCCCACGGAGGGAATCTGGTTGACGTCTCCCACCAGGACCACGGCAGCCATCAGGGGAATCGCCTTAACCAGATGATGCATCAGAACGGTGTCCACCATGGACATTTCATCGACGATCAGGAGGTCACACACGAGGGAGTTTTCTTCGTTGCGCTGGAAACCGCCGGCAGTGAAACTGAATTCGAGCAACCGATGGATGGTTTTGGCCGCAAAACCGGTTGATTCACTCATCCGTTTGGCCGCTCTTCCGGTGGGGGCTGCCAGAAGAACCCGTGCACCGACCGCTTGGAAAAGTTTCAGAATGACGTTGATGATGGTGGTTTTACCGGTACCAGGGCCGCCCGTAATCACCATTACTTTCTGCTGCATGGCACAACGGATAGCACTGGCCTGATTATCCGCCAGGGTGATATCCAGGCTTTTCCGGATCCTGTTCAATGCGGATTCCGCCCTGGTGCCCGCCAGCGGGTGGCGCCGCAGGCTGTCGGATATCAGCGCCTTGAGGCCGACGGCGACATTCGTTTCACAATAATGGAAATGCGGCAGGTAGACGGCCTTGTCCCTGGCGGTGGTGGACTCGCCCGCTGCCATGTCTTCGGCAATAACACTTTTGTCGGCGATCAAACCGGCCAGGCCGTCTTTTACTGCTTCCTTATCTACCATCAGCATTTCCCGGCATTTCTGAACGAGCCGTTCATAGGGATAGTAGACATGGCCATCAGCGGCCATCTGATTGAGAACAAAAATGATGCCGGCCCGAATCCGTTCAGGAGCGTTTTTATCAATACCCAGGTTTTCGGCGATACGGTCTGCCGTAACGAATCCAATGCCGATGATATCAACAGCCAGGCGGTAAGGATTGTCACGTACTATCTCGATGGAGCGGTTCCGGTACTGTTTGAAAATTTTGGCCGCATACCCGGTGCTGACACCGTGGTCCTGCAAAAAAATCATCACGTCACGGATTTCCTTCTGCTCGGCCCAGGCCTGCTGAATCATCTGAATGCGCTTTTCGCCGATGCCCGTAACTTCGGTCAGCCGCCCGATATCCGACGCGATCACGTCGAGGGTCTTTTCCCCGAAGTGCTGCACGATCCGCCGTGCCATGGCGGGTCCAATCCCCGGAATCATACCTGCCCCGAGGTATTTCTGGATACCGTGTACGGTAGCCGGGACTTTCACCCGATAGGAATCCACTTTGAACTGATCCCCGAACGTAGGGTGGTCATCCCAAGTCCCCGTCATCTCCAAAATAGTGCCTGCCTTGGGATTCGCCAGATTACCCACCACGGTGACCAGGTCCCGCCGCCCATACACCCGCACCCGGGCAATGGTGAAACCGTTCTCCTCGTTCTGGAAGGTAATCCGCTCGATCTGTCCGGTCAGTGCATCCATGAAAACATTTCGCAAGTTGTCGGAAATAGGTTTGTCCCGGCCCTATTGCCTGGTTCATAGCTCATGGTTCATGGCTCTTGGTAAAAAGCATGGCGCATAGAGATAAAAACATCTTCCTGTCCGTTTTTCCCTCCTAACCACTCACTCCCTACTATCTTTTGCCTTTGCCCCTGCAGTTTTGGTTCTCCCTAACAGCCAAGAGCTATGAACCATGAAAACGATGTTTGTTTTCCCCTTCGGCCGGCCCTTCACTCACTGCCCTATGCTCTCTGCTCTCTGCTCTATGCTCTCTGCGCTTTGCTCTTTGCCCTATGCTCTTTACCCTTTCAAAGTTTTCTAAATTCGCAATTCGAAATGCCTCTGTCCCCCTACGCTTCCCGGCAGCCCTTTCGGAAGGCAGCGGTATGCACGTCCGCCGCAAAGTGAACCGGGCTTTTGCCGTAAATGGGGTCCCACCCGGCCGGATCGGCGGAGCAAAAAAACTGTACCTGCAGGCCGTATTGAATGGCGGCCGTTTCCGCATCCATCCCCAAAAGATCGTCGGTTGCTTCCCAGGAGGCGGCACAGGGAGCGCCTCTTCTGATGTTGATCGCTATCACCTGCCCCTCTCTGGTAATCACATCCAGCTCCGGGGAGCCAAATTCCTCTCCGTATGCTCCCAGGCAGACCTGCCGGGAAAGCCCACATCAGGTGGGAGGGGTGTAGACCCCTCTTTTTTTTATCTTTTTACCGGAAGCAACCACGGGAATATTGTTGCGGGCACACAAATCCGCCAGGTCCAGGGACAGGTCGGGATGCTGCAGAAAATCGAGAACCAGATCGGCATCGATAAATTCCGGCAGGTACGCGGAAGCATCATCGATCACCGGTGGCAACGGTTCGTCGATGGAATATCGCGTGAGGACAAAGCGGTCCTTGGCAAAATCTGTAATACCCGTTATCTTTCTTTCCCCGCTCCCGTTTTGCTGGAACACCAGGATTTTTTGGGTAGTTTTTCTTTCTGTCGGCATGGATATAATTCCTGAATATAAAAATGGTAAAAAGTACACAAGGCAGGCTGGTGGCAGTTAGTGTCCATCCATAAACAGCATCTTTTGGCCCGGAGCTGCGTTTTCGCTCTTTTGAAATCCTCAACATAGCCCGCTATGCCTCCGGTTTCAAAATCGCTCAGGCCTTGCTCCGAACCAAAATCTACCATTTCTGGATGGACACTAGTTAGTGTCCATCCAGCCTCCCGCATTCCTGCTACCCTCCCAGGCTTTCCAGGCGGTGCAGCTCCTCCTCATAGATCATGCTTTTCTCACTGATCAGGGAGGTGATCTCTTCCATGGCGGTAAAGGCTTTTTCGATGGCGGCCTCACAGGCATGGATCTCTTTCCCGATTTCCCCGATGCGGCTACCGTCCTGGCTCCCCGTGGCGGCAATCATGGCCCGGCTCAATTCTTCCAAACGCTTTTCGCTGGCCTCTATTATTTTTTCAGCAGCGGCCACCTGCTTTTCCAGCGGTTTCAGTTTCCGGGACCGGCGGGTGACGATATCCGAGCGCAGCTTGCGAAGCTCCTTGCGGGAAATACTGTCATCGCAGCCGCCGGACACGGCCTCGCCGGCCGCACCGCCTTCGTCCAGCCAGCCTTTGTTGTCCAGAAAATGCTGGTATCCACCTTCGTAAAGTTCGGTTTCTCCGCCCTGAAATACGATCAGGCGCTCAGCCAGGGCATGTAGAAACATTTCGTTGTGGGTTACCATAATGACAGCGCCGTTAAAACTGTCGATTGCCGTTAGCATGGCATCGCAGGAGTCCATGTCCAGATGGTTGGTGGGTTCATCCAGCAGCAACAGATTCACCGGCGTCACCAACAACTTCCCAAGCATGACCCGGCTTTTTTCACCACCCGAAAGAACGCTGACCCGCTTCAGGGCATTGTCTCCGGAAAACATCATGGCCCCGCAAATATTCCTGGCCAGCTGCCGGTCGACATCGTTGTTGCAGTAGAGGATCTCATCCTCGACAGTTCTGGAGGCCACCAGGCTGCTGATGTTGGTCTGCTCAAAAAAACCGCGGGTTACCGACGGATTGTACTGGGTGCTGCCGCTGTCCGGGGCCAGATCGCCGGCCAAAAGCTTGAGGAGAGTTGTTTTGCCCATTCCGTTGCGGCCGATAATACAGATCCGGTCCCCGTGATTGAGACCAAAACTGAGCCCCCGTACAAGCGGTTTGTTTTTGCTGTAGGCAAACGACAGGTTTTCAACCCGCAACATCTGCTTCCCTTTGAAGGGCAGATTCCGGAAGGAGAATTCGAGGTTATGCATGGATTCCAGCTTCTCTTTTTTCTCCATCTTGCTGAGGGTTTTCACCCGCGACTGGACCAGGTTAGCCAGCCGCGCCTTGGCCCGGAAACGGGTTATAAAAAGTTCGATTTCTTTTTTCTTCTTTTCATCGTTGATACGCGTCTTTTCATAGATCTCCTCTTCCTGGGCGGTTTGGTCGTAGTAAACGGATGTGTCCCCGGCGATCTTTCGAATCTTGCAACGATGGACACCGGCCGTGTGGGTGACGACGCTGTCCATGAAACTACGGTCGTGTGTAATCAGCAGGATTTCATGGGGCCAGGCGTTTAAAAAATTCCGGATCCAGCGAATAGAGGCGATATCCAGATAGTTGGTGGGTTCATCCAGCAGCAGCAGGTCGGGTTCCGAAATAAGCACCTTGGCCAGGTTTAGGCGCACCTGATACCCCCCGGAGAAAACCGCGGGCGGACGAATCATGTCGGCCTGTGTAAACCCCAGTCCCGCCAGAATCTTCTCCACCTTCCAGTGGTGATCTTTTTCATTGGCGTTGAGGCCTTTCATCCCTTCAGCCAGGATCGTCTCTTCCGTAAAAGATAGATGCTGGCGCACGTACCCGATACGGTAGTTGCGGGGAATGGAGACCGTCCCCGAATCCGGCTCCTCTTTCCCGGTGATCATACTCAGCAGGGTTGTCTTCCCGTGGCCGTTACGGCCCACCAGACCGATTCTTTCCCGGGAGTTGACCCGCAGGCTGGCCTCATCGAAAAGAACATTGCCCCCAAAACTTTTGGATATTTTTTCAATATTGATCATAAACACCAGTCCAGGTTTTTCAAGCTGTTGCCAATAGCCTATGTTTAGTCTTTCTCAAGCTCCGCAATACCCGCATAGTGATCCAGGGCTTCCGGGTTTCGGAGAGCGTCCTTGTTGAGCACCGGTTTTCCGGAGATCACCTTTTTGACAGCCAGTTCCACCTTTTTCATATTGAGGGTGTACGGGATATCCGGTACTTCTATAATCTTGGCCGGCACGTGCCGCGGGGAAGCATTGGAACGGAGAGTGGCGACGATCCTGGACCGCACCTCATCCGTGAGGAACTTTCCTTCGGCCATTTGGACAAACAGAATCACGCGCACATCATTGTTCCAGTCCTGGCCCACCACAAGGCTGTCTTGGACGTCATCGATCTGGTCCACCTGCCGATAAATTTCCGCGGTCCCGATACGGACCCCCCCGGGATTAAGGGTGGCGTCCGACCGGCCGTGCATGATTACCCCTCCGCGTTCCGTTATTTCGATATAGTCGCCGTGACGCCAGATGCCGGGATAGACGTCGAAATAGGCGGCCAGGTATTTGCTGTTGTCCGGGTCGTCCCAGAAATAGATGGGCATGGAAGGAGAGGCCGCCGTACAGACCAGTTCCCCTTGTTGGCCCACCACCGGATTGCCGGTTTCATCAAAGGCATCCACCTTCATACCAAGTCCCCGGCACTGCAGTTCGCCGGCATAGACCGGCGCCATGGGATTGCCCAGTGCAAAACAGCCGTTGATATCGGTTCCACCGGAAATGGAAGCCAGCTGAATATCTGATTTAATTTCGTTGTAGATGAATGCGAAATTTTCAATGGACAGGGGCGAACCAGTGGAGAGGACGGATCTGAGGGCGCTCAAGTTGTACTCCTTACCGGGTTTCACACCGGTGTTCATAAGCGCGGTAAGGTACCCGGCACTGGTTCCAAAAACGGTAATGCCTTCTTCCTGGGCCAGTTTCCACAACGTACCCGGCTCCGGATGAAACGGGTTGCCGTCGAACAGCACGAGTGTGGCACCCACCCCGAGGGAACAGGTCAACCAGTTCCACATCATCCAGCCGCAGGTGGTGAAATAGAAAATGGTGTCCTCCCGGGTCAGGTCGGTGTGCAGAATCAATTCCTTCAACTGGTGGATCAGAATGCCGCCGGCACTTTGGACCATGCACTTGGGGAGCCCGGTGGTTCCGGATGAATACATGATGTAAAGGGGATGATCGAAAGGCATCTGGGCGAATTCGATGTCAAGCCCTTCGTGGTCGGACTTGAAATCGGCAAACAGGACTGCGTGAGGGACATTCCCGATATCCGGCGTCGACTCCGTGTAGGGGACCACCACCACCTTTTCAACGGAGGGCAGCTGCTGCAGGATGTCGGCAATCCTCTCGATGCAGTCGATTTTTTTACCCTTGAAAGAATAACCATTGGCGCTGAACAGCACTTTCGGTTTGATCTGGCCGAAACGGTCCAAAACGCCTTTGATGCCGAAATCCGGTGAACAGGAGGACCACACGGCCCCGATGCTCGCGGCGGCCAGCATGGCAATCATCGACTCGGGCATATTGGGCATGAACCCCACCACCCGGTCGCCAGCGACAACCCCTGTTTTCCGGAGGGAATCCGCTGTGCGGGCCACTTCGTCGTACAGCTCCGCATAGGTCAACCGTCTGGGCTCGTCTTCCTCCCCCTTGAAGACGATAGCGGTGCGTTCGTCCCGGTACCGCAGCAGGTTTTCCGCGAAATTCAGGCGTGCCCCGGAAAACCATTTGGCTCCCGGCATTTTAAAGGGGTCGTCCACAACCGTTTCGTACGGGATGGACGCCTTTATCCCGGCAAAATCCCACATGGCCGCCCAAAATTGGGCAATGTTCTCGACGGACCATCGGTACAGCGAAGGGAATGACGAAAAATCTTTCCCGTAGGTTTCGTTTACATGGTTGATAAACCGAACCATGTTGGATTGCTGGATGCGCTCCGGTGATGGTTCCCACAACTTTTCGGCCATAGCTTTTTCCTTATCTTCGTTTACGTTTTTTTTGCTGAAGGGAATATGCCTCAACTGGCGGTCGATTTCAACCAAAAACAGGTTCCGTTAATTCGTAAATTGGTTGATTGGTTAATTTGGAACACCATAAAAGATTAAATGCAAGGGAATGGGCATGGCGCAAAGGGCATAGAGCAAAGCGCATAGAGCGGAGAGTGAAAGGCAAAGGGCAGTAAACAGTAAGGCGGAAGGGCAGGCAGATCAAAAAGCAGTAAGTAGTGAGTAGAAAAAGCTAAATACAAGGACCGTTCTATGCCGAAGACTGTTAATAACAAATTAACCGATTTACGAATTAACGAAACCTGTTTTTGTTTTCATGATCCATCAACCAATCTTGTCACTCTCCCCAAAATCCGATATGATCATGCCGAACAATATATTCGATATTAAAAATGGAAAGGACTCATCATGAAAATTGTCGATCTGCGTTCGGATACCATCACCTTGCCCACGGAAAATATGCGCAAAGCCATGTATGCGGCAGAGCTTGGCGACGATGTCTTCGGGGAAGATCCCACGGTAAACCGCCTGGAGGATATGGCTGCGGACCTGATGGGAAAAGAGGCCGCCCTATTCGTAACCAGCGGAACCATGGGGAACCTTTCCAGCCAACTGGCCCACTGCGGCCGGGGGGACGAAATTATTCTGGGCGACCAGTCCCACGTTTTTTTCTACGAACAGGGCGGTACCGCTGCCATCGGGGGCATTCACAGCCGGACTGTCCCCAATCTCCCGGATGGAAAAATCGATCCCGCCGCCATTGAAACAGCCATCCGTACAGACGACATTCATTTTCCCCGAACCCGCTTGTTGATCCTGGAAAACACCCACAACCGCTGCAATGGAAATCCTCTGGACCTGGCTTACATGGACACCATTGAGGAGCTGATTCGCCGCCACGG
>CAZKYZ010000021.1:0-17610 GCA_964557055.1 uncultured Desulfobacterales bacterium | reverse complement strand
TATCAGTCAAATTGACTTTACGGTGGTACCGGACCCCGCGACGCTGCCCAATACCCTGGATCCGGTTCTTGTCGATTATGTGTTGACCGACACCGATGGTCAGGCAGACACCGCCCAGCTGGCAATCTACACCATCGACAATGAAATCACCGGGACGGTCGGTGCCGACAGTATTACCGGTGGCGCGCAGAATGACGCCATTACCGGTGATGCCGGAGACGATATCCTTTCCGGCGGCGACGGGCACGATACCATCTCCGGCGGCACGGGTGAAGATATCCTGTCCGGGGGTGCCGGCAACGACTACCTCAGCGGCGGCGACGATAACGACACCCTCTACGGCGGAGCCGGCAACGATCATGTCTCCGGCGATGCCGGTGACGATATCGTGGACGGCGGCACCGGTGACGATATCGTCAAGGGAGGCTCCGGCGACGACCTGGTCTTCGGCGGCGCCGGTGATGACCTGCTTGAAGGCGAAGCGGGGGATGACACCCTGGTCGGCGGTTCCGGCAATGACATTCTTTTGGGCGGCGACGGCAACGATACCCTCGTCGGCGGTTCAGGTGCCGATATCTTGGATGGCGGCAGAGGCGCTGACACCATCGTTTTTGACGAAAATGACACCCATATCGATGGTGGTACCGGATTCGACACACTCCTGATATCCAATGAAGTTCTGGACTTCAGCGCCCTCTCGGACGGGACGATTGAAAACATAGAAAAACTCGATTTGAATAACGCTGCCGCCCAGTCGATCTCACTGAATCTGGACGACGTTCTGGGCATGACAGACGCGAACAATATCCTGGCGGTAACTGGCGGCGATGGTGACGTGATCACCTTTGACACTCGTGGCGCCGGTGGAGACTGGACGCATGCAGGCGATGGATTGTTTACCCACGCCAATGGCATCGACCAGGTGCAGATTGTCTCTGTTGATGACACGGAAAATAAAATTCAGATGTTTACAGACGATGGAACGCCCATCGGATAGAAGCTATCGTAAAAATCTGACCGTCTACGCCCGGGACATTTTAAGGGCCAGCTCAAGCCGGTCCCGGATACCGGTCTTGCTCAATATGGAGGTCATATGAGCTTTTACAGTTCGCACCGTAATTTTCATGCTATCTGCGATTTCTTTGTTCGCCATGCCCTTGGCAACCCATTGGGCCACCTCCCGTTCGCGGGTGCTCAACTGCTCCAAAAATGGTCGTTCACGAGACTCATTTTCTTGCGTATGCGCAAACGTTGCGATCATGCGGTGTAATATGGACGGAGGCAGCCACACCTGTCCCCCATATACGGCAGCAATCGCCTGCATGAAATTTGCCCTGTTCATATGACGGTTGCCGTAGGCCCGGTATCCCAGTTGGAGGAGGCGGACTGCCTGCTCGTAGGTCGGTATGGTTGCCAAAGCGGCCGACGGGGTGGAAACGGCAAACAGATCCTTCTCTTGGCATCCGGACAGGTCAACGATCAAAAGGTCATCCGCGGCAGGGGGGCTGTTTTTCAAACGATCTACTTTTCCGCACACCTCCAGCTCCTGTGCCGAAACCAGTAGATTGCGGCAGCGTTGGATAAATTCCGCATCGCCACTGCAAATAATAATTGCCATTACCGCTCCCTTAACGCATTGTACTTGGCGCGCAAGATTGGCTTCATCAGGTATTGCAAAACTGTTTTCTTGCCGGTTATGATATCAACCTGGGCCGTCATGCCCACCATTGTTTTCTTTTCATCTTCTTCACTGCCCAGATTATCCTTCTCGGTTTCCACTCGCACGAGATAAAATTCTTCCCGCCTGTCATCGGAGGATATTGTATCCGCACTGATATGCCGTACGGTGCCGTCCAGCCCGCCATAGATAGCAAAATCATATGCCGTCAGCTTGACGATCGCCTTCAACCCCGGAGAGATAAAAGCAATATCAGACGGTTTGATCTTGGCTTCCACAAGCAGGCCCTTTTCATTTGGAACGATCTCGACAATATCCATACCCGGCTGTACCACGCCCCCTACCGTATTGACCATCAGCTGCTTCACGGTTCCATCCACCGGTGACCGCACCTTGGTCCGCTCCATACGGTCCTCCATGGCGACTTGAGTCGTGGCCATGCGCTCGATCTCGGCCATCACCTTGTTGAACTCCGCCTGCGCCTCTCCCCGGTGTTTGTCTTCCACTTCGTCAATTAGGTTTTGCGCTTCCGCGATTCGCGACGTAAGCGTTTCCACAAGTTTCCTGGCACTTTCGAGTTCCTGCTGTTTACCCAGCGCCTTCTGTCGAAGTTGGATGAATTCCAATTCAGATACAAGTCGTTTGCGGTAAAGCGGTTCCGTCAGTTCGATTTCCCTGTTAATCATGCCGATACTGCTCTGCAGCGTACGAATATTGATTCGCGCCTCGGCCATCTCGATCTGTCGCTGCTTCAGCCGCTGCTCCAGCACGGCTAGTTCACTTTCTTTCCGACGCATGTTGGATTCAAACAGCCGTCTTTCTTTCTCGTACAATTCTTTTTTCTTGTCGCTTGCGTTTGGTTCGGTAGTAAATGGTTCGACACCTGCTTCCGACCGTAACCGACGACTTCGGATGACCAGTTCGCTCATCACGCTCATGCTTTCGGCAAATCTGCTGCCGGGCCCTGTATCGTCAATCGTAACCAGTATCTGTCCCTGTTGGACGAAATCACCCTCCGCCACCAGGATATCCTTGATAATACCGCCTTCCAGGTTTTGCACCACCTGAATTTGTTGTGAAGGAATGATCCGGCCCACGCCTCTCGTCCGTTCGTCAATTTCCGCAAAGCCGGCCCAAACAATCAGGACCAGAACGATGATGATGATGACCAGCAACAGTATCCGCGGCCGGATCGGGTTTGAAGCCAGCACAGCCGAGTTCAAACTATTCATAAACTTGATGTCATCCCCGTTCAGTCGTCGGTGGGAAATGACTTCCGGCTGTTGCGGCGAATATTTGTGAATGACGCCATTATCCGATGTCACTGCTTTTCCCTCCAAGTTTGGCAAGGATCGCTTCCCTGGGGCCATCCATAACAATGCTGCCATTTTTCATTACGATGATTCGATCCACAATCGCCAGGATCGTCGGTTTGTGGGTTATGACGATGGTGGTTTTCTCTCTGGTTTTCTCCTTCAACTGTTTAATCACCTGCATCTCCGTATTAAAATCCATGGAATTGGTCGGTTCGTCAAGAAGCACAATAGGCGCTTCCTCGATAAAACAACGCGCCACAGCTACCGACTGGCACTGTCCACCCGACAGGTTCGAGCCTCTTTCCCCAACCTGCAGGTCCATGCCCAAAGGGTGGTGGTTGGTAAAATTACCGACAACGCCGACTTCGGCAGCAGCGATGATATCCTCATCGGAGGCAGACGGCGATTTGAGGGTGATGTTATCACGGACGGTTCCGGAAAAAAGGACCACATCCTGGGGTACATAACCAAAAGCGTTGCGCAAATCGGCAGGATCAATCTGATTGATATCAAGACCGTCGATGTAAACCGAGCCCTTTTGCGGTGAATAAAACCCGAGCAGGATTTTGGCGATGGTTGATTTTCCGGAACCAACCGCCCCGATGATACCGACCCTCTCTTTGGGCTTGATATGCAGGTTCATATTGGCAAGAGCCTTTTTGTCCTCTTCGGGATAATTGAAATCCACCTCTTTAAACTCGATCTCTCCTTTGAAATCAGGCCTGCGGATAAACTGTTTGTTCAGCGGACGTTCGGTCTCTTTTTGCATCAGTTCATTCAGGGAACTCAGTGATACCTTCATCTGTTCGAAATTGGACAGCAGGGAAACCGCCTGGGACATGGGACCGATGGAGCGTGAAGACAGCATGGAAACAGCAATAAGCCCCCCCAGAGACAATTCACCCTCCTTGTTCAAGTAGACACCCAGAACGATAACAGCTACGGTACAAAACTGGGTTAGAAACACCGACAGATTGGAAAGAATGCTGTAACGTATTCTTGAGCGGAGGCTTTTGGCGGCAATATCACCAGTACTTTCCTCCCAGTGCCATTGCATGGAACTGCTGGCATTAAAGGCTTTGATCGTTTCCAGATTCGCCAGCGATTCCACCAGAATTCCGTTTCGCCGGCCGACGGCTTCATAGGTGCTTTCAACGATACGTTGCATCGATCGTTTCATGGGAAGGCTGATTATCAGCATCAGCAGGGTGACTATCAGCGGAATCAATACAATGGTATCATTAATGGAATAGATGACCAGCAGGAAAATGATCGCAAAGGGAAGCTCGATAAAGGCAATAATAGCACTGGAGGCGAAAAAGGAACGGATTTCATCAAAGCCTTTTATGCTGTTGCTGAAAGCCCCCACTGAACGAGGTTTGTCTTTCAGTTTCAGGTTCAGTGCCTGTTCAAACAGAATGGAGGAAAGAACGATGTCACTTTTTTTCGCAGCGGTTTCAAGAAATGTCGCCCTCAGAAACTTCAGAATAAAATCGAAGACATATATAATGCATACGCCGACCACCAGTACCCACAGCGTATCGACAGCGTTGTGGGGAATAACACGGTCATATACATTCATGGTAAACAGGGGACCGACCACCACAAAAATATTGATAATCAGGGTCGCTGCCAGCGCATTCCCGTACATCGACTTGAAGCGCATCAAGGTGCCGAAAAACCAGTTTTTCTTTCTGGCCGCATGTCCGGTCGTTTTATTCTGACCGAAACCCTCATATTTACGTTTCAGAAAAAAGACGTATCCCAGGTACTCCTCCTCCAGCTTTTTGAGATCAATCTGCATCGGGGTGTCGTCAACCGCGGGGACGATGATGCGGGCCAAGCCCTGCTCTATGGAAATGTCCGTTAAGACACAGGCACTGTCACCTTTCAGGGGCAAAATTACCGGCAGCACCACAGGAGGTATATCCAGCAATTTCCGTTTCAGCAGTTGTGAAGAAAAACCGGCCTTGGATGCAGCCCGTGAAAAATTGGCCTTAGGCTTGTCGATACTAAAGAGCCTCGGCTCTTCTTCGTTTGGATCAAACGGCAGACCGTAACAAATTGCTTCCGCGGAAACCGGTCTGTTATTCAGCTTGGTCAGGATGACCAGGCATTTCATCAATGGGTCGGCACAGAATGCATGCGTCATTTCAGTTCCTCAGCGGAGTGATTCCGGCAACAGCATACGCCTTCAAAAAAACAATACTTTTCAAAATTTTATGTCTTATGCATTTAACTTTTGTTGCAGCCGGCCATCAGAAAAACTACTTTTTGATTAGCTTGAATTCAATGCGGCGGTTTTTCCTTTTGCCCGCCTCGGTTTCGTTGGTGGCGACGGGTTCCAGTTCTCCCATCCCGGAAAAGAGCATATCGTCTTCATTTACCCCTAACTGCACCAGTGCTTCGTATACACTTTGGGCTCTCTCCAGGGACAGTTCCTGGTTAAAGTTTTCACTGCCCGTATTGTCGGTATGACCGATTATCTCAATCGTATATCCATCAAGCTTCTTTAATTGCGCAGCAATCTTTTCGAGCACCAATTGAGACGGTTCGGTCAAACTGGTGGCGTACGATTCGAAATAAATCGTTTCCAGATGAAAAGACTGCTCCTTTTTCTGCATATCGATGGGAAGTTCCATCTCGGGAGGTATTTGCTCTTCCGGATTGATATACGGAGCCAGTGTTTCCGGCACCTGATACCCGTAGGAAACGACATCATTATCTCGGCACCCCGAAGCCAGCGTGGGCTCACCTTCGACGCTGTTGTCACACTGGTCTTGACGGTCCTGTACGGAATCATCGTCAACATTTCGATTCAGTCCTTCGAAACCTTCCAGATCAAAGTCGTCCTGCAGCGACACAGCCAACATTTTGCGCAGGCCGGTATCATATTCCTGCAGCAGGATACCGGTCGTTTGGGATAGCCGGTAATAGCCGACGAGGAGCAAAGCGGCAGACTGAGCACCAGCATTTTTGGCAGAATAATGCTCATTTTCCATATTAAGCAGATCAAGGAGCGTTCGTCGGCCAATAAAATATTCTTCCTTGAAGGCATCTAGCGTCTTGGCACTCATGGCGATGTGCTCCTCAAGAAACTTTTGCTTGTGTTTCTCAGCCTCATAAACGTTCCAGGCCAGTCGTACGGCCCGATTTACATTGCGCCGTTCGATATAGGAACGCTCGTACTCTTTTTTCAAAGATCCGTAGTTCTTCCCTTTCACACCCTCACGCAGCCCACCATCAAAAAAGGTATAATTCAATCTCAACATGGCGGATGCCCTGTCCGCTTCGCCCTTTATGCCATCGGTATCGGAAAGATGCCCTCCCTGGACTTCAAGATCCAGAGTGGGCCAATATGCCGCTTCGGCCCTCTCATAGGAGTATTTGCGAACCTGGATATTGGAATCCGCTACTTTCAGGGCGGGATGCGCGCCAAATGCGATGGCCACCGCCTTTTCAACCGATTGTGGAAATATAAACGCCGGTTTGGGACGAACGAGGCTTTGGGGTTGAACAAATCGCCCCAGCTGGCGATGAAACTGCACCACCGCCTGGTTCAGATCCTGCTGTTGCGAAATAAAATTGGCCCGGGACAGCGCCAGCCTGGACTCCGCATTATACAAGTCGGAAACCCTGCTGAAACCGGAAGCGGTTTTTTCCCTGACCTGTTCAAGTATCCTCTCCTGCGCATTAACATTTACTTTCGCATATTCCAGAAGTTCTGCCGATAGGAGAATGTTAATGTATGCTTCTGCGGTCTCCAGAAAGATAACGTTGGCAACATTCAGAACTTCGTAGGCGGCTGCCCTGATACGCGAATCGGTTTCCTTAACGAAGGCGGTTGTGCCACCACCGTTAAAGAGATTCTGCCGGGCATAAAGGGTCGCCGAATAACCTGTCAGGTCTTGTTGTTTATCATCCGTGCCGGGTCCCTTGGTTGATTCAGGCCCCCCTGACAATTCGGTTCCGATTTTCGGCCAGTACTCGCTAGTAGCAACGGACCGCTCCGCCAAAACACTACGGTAATTACTGAGAGCTTCCTGAATCTCGGGATTGGTTCTCACATTAATTTCAAAAGCTTCACCAAGTGGAAGAATATTCTGAGATGAAGTCTCATCCGGTCCCGCACCGAATGCACCGGCACATGGCAGAACAATCGCCAGGGCAATAAGTGAAACAATCTTTCTTTTTGTTTGCATCATAACGATTCCTATAATACATTCATTGGAATTCATTCGGTAATTGCCTGAAAATAATGCTAAAATCGATGCGATCTTTTGGATACAACACGGGGGAGGCATTCAGGCCGCATCGTTTTGATAACGATATTGATAACATTTACACCTAAGATAGGATAATTATATCAAATACCGGTCAAAACACAACTCATTTTGTACGGACTGCACCACCGTTAAATTGTATTGCCGGGAAACCCGGTTTTCGTTGCAAGGCTTGTTGAGACTCGCCGCTTCCACAGAAATGATCGGGTTTCAGAATTCCTACGCTATTTTTTCGAAAATTTTCTTCCTGCCTGTAAATCGGGGGCCATTCAAAATAACACTGGCTGTTCCTTTCGGAACGGCTTTCATTCCCCGGCTGTTATAGCACCACCGGCATCCGCTTGCCCAAACGGATGCCCTCAAGGTCGATAACCACGTCATAAGCAAACAGTTCAACACCGTTCCCAGCAGCCAGTCGCAGCTCTTTTCCATACTCCGGGTCGATATGGTCTGCCGGTGCAAAGACGGTGGCGTCCATTCGCTGAATCAAGTAGAACATGGCGCAACGGTTGCCGTTGGACACCAAGCGTTGCAGTTCCACAAGATGCTTGCGGCCCCGGACAGTTACGGCGTCCGGGAACTGGGCGAGTCTTGTGGTCACCAGGGTACAGTTTTTCACTTCCACATAACAGCAGTCACCATCGTCTTTGCGCAAACAGATATCAAGGCGGGAGTCCTGTCCGGTTTTGACTTCCCGCTGAATCGAATCATACCCGTCTAGCTCCGGCACCCGCCCTGCCCGGATTGACAGTGCCACCAGCCTGTTGGGTATCATGGTGTTCACGCCGACCATCGATTCCGGCATTTCAATCATTTCCCATGTGTATTTTAATTTTCGCTTCGGGCTGTTGTGGGTCGTCAAATACACAGCCCGGCCCGGCTGGGAGCATGCCATCATCCGTCCCGAGTTGGCACAGTGAGCGGTCACGATGTCGCCGTTTTTCAGGCGCACATCCGCCATAAACCGTTTGTAACGTTTGACAAGAATGCCTTTTAGCAAAGGTGGCCAGGAAATCGAATCACTTTTTTTCTGGACCGGTTCGTTCATTTCAACTTGCCTCTTGATACACAATTATGATACACATTCATTTGTATCTCACGCGGAAAGGCATGACGATTAAAAAACTATCGGATACAGGCAGAAACATCAAGCCCCACGAAACTCCGATAGAAACCACCTGCGAAACAGTTTGACAAAGGTACTCTCGAATGGCCAAAACAGTTGCAAAAACCAACCTGCTGCTGAGAATCACCCAGCATCTTCCCAAGCTTGGGGCAGAAATCAATAAAGATGATATTTATATTCAGGATCAAACCCTCAAAAGCTGGCAGGATATGGTCAACATTTTGGGGGAGCTGTGTGATATCCCGGTGGCCATAATCGCAAGATCCGTTCCGCCGCAATTGGATATTATCTGTTCCAGCGATCCGGAGGGGCGCCAGTACAGTTCGGGGGTCAAAGAACCCGCAAACGGGTCTTTTCTCGGCGAGGTCCTCAACACCCGCACCAAAGTGCAGGTACGAAACGCCCGTAAAGAGCCCGGCTGGCGAAACGGGCCGGACCTGAAAAAAGGGATGGTTTCCTTTCTCGGATTCCCCATCACCTGGCCCAACGGAGACCTTTTCGGCGTCATCGGAATTCTGGATAGCCGTGAAAACCCTTTCCGCGAAACCTACGACCGGCTGCTGATTATTTTTAAAAACCTGGTGGAATCCCATATTGCCATGCTTTATCGGCGATTCCGGGACATTCGCAGCCTCGAATTTATCCTCAACAACATGGCGGAAGGAATCATCGCCCACGATCTTGACCGCAAAATTTTGTTTTTCAATGAAACAGCTTCTCAAATCACCGGGTACAGCAGGGAAGAAGTTCTGGGACGCGACTGTCATAAAGCCATGGGAGGCCCTTTTTGCGGCAATAAATGCTCTTTCTGCAACCGAATGCCCGATTTTAAGGATTCCAAGGAGTATTCCATCAATATCGTCACCAAATCCGGAGAACCCAAACACCTGGAGATGACCGCCATGATGATGAAGGGCGAACACAACCAGGATATCGGTATACTGGCAACCTTCCGAGATGTGACCGAAGTGATCAACCTGCGGCTGCAAACCAGCCAGATGAACAGTTTTTCGAACATTGTCGGCCGCGACAGCAAAATGCTATCGGTTTTCAGTCAGATCCGAGACGTCACCGACTATCACTTTCCTGTTCATATTTCTGGAGAGACCGGAACCGGCAAAGAGCTTGTGGCCCGTGCCATTCATAATGAAAGCCTCCGTGGCGGGGCACCGTTCGTCCCCATTAACTGCGGGGCTCTGCCCGAAGGCCTCATCGAAAGTGAGCTTTTCGGACACGTCAAAGGCGCGTTCTCCGGTGCCATCCGGGAAAAAAAAGGCCGTTTCGAACTTGCCGACACCGGCACCGTATTTCTGGACGAAATCGCTGAACTGCCCAAAATGCTCCAGGTCAAACTGCTGCGGTTTCTCCAGGAGGGAAAATTCGAAAAAGTCGGCGGGGAAAAAACAAAATCCGTCGATGTCCGTATTATCAGCGCCACCAACAAAGATCTTAAACGGGAAGTCCAAAAAGGCAGTTTCCGGGAAGATCTTTATTATCGGCTCAACGTCATCCCCATTCATATCCCGCCGCTACGCGAACGCAAAAATGATATCCCGCTGCTGGTAGAGCATTTTTTACAGGAGCTGCCCCCCAGCCATTCCGGCACAATCCCCCGCTTCTCCAATGAAGCCCTCAACAGTATGTTGGACTACAGCTGGCCGGGGAACGTTCGCGAGCTTCAAAACACCGTTCAGTTCTCTCTGGTACGGGGCCGGGGAAAAACCATCAAACCGGAGGCCCTTCCCATGGAACTGCGCGAACTGACCGCTATACCGGTTTTAAAAAGAGGGCCTTCCCGTAAGCTGAATACCGACATGGTAAAAAATGCCCTGGAAAAAACCGGCGGCAACAAAGCGAAAGCAGCCCGGCTGCTGGGTGTTGGAAGGGCCACCCTGTACCGATTTCTGGATGAGCATGCGGATATCGCCTAAAAAAACCGGGAAGCAGTCGCCTCGCTGCCTTCTTCGGCAGGCGACAACCACTTCCCGGTGGTTGTGTTACAGTTAGAGTGTCAATACCGCTTATCAGGCGGCTTCGATCTCCCTGCGACTGGCCATATCCATCAGGACCCGGTCGCGTGCTTTATCGATACCCAATGCCTTGCGCTTCTTATCGATATGCGCAATCATCAACTGTGCCATCTCGTGAGGATCGGGGGTGTATCCCCATTTGCCGAAACCCTGCCCCTCTAGACCGTTGAAGAGCAGTTCGTGGAATTTGGTTTCCTCGACAATGGGGAAGGTAACCCCGAAGACCGTGTAGACACCGGAGGCCACAAAGTACTGGCCGATACAGATGGCTTTTTCACTCATCCATTCCGGCGCGGCACCGGCAACCGGCAGGTCGGCAATACTTTCGCCGAGACCACCCTCACGCACCATCTCGGAAGCGGCGATCAGTATCCGGCTGTTGTCCACGCATGATCCAAGACCCAAAACCGGCGGCATTCCGACGGTTTCGCACACTTCCCGCAGGCCCGGCCCGGCCAGAACCGCTGCTTCCGGAGATGTCAAGCCGGCTTTGGCAAGTGCAATCTGGGAACAACCCGTCTGCAGAACCAGAACATCGTTCTTGATCAACTCCTTAACGAGTTCCACATGAACATAGTCCTGCTTGACCCTTGGATTTGTACAGCCCACGACACCGGCTACTCCCCGGATCCTGCCGTTGATGATATTGTCGTTCAGCGGCCGGTAGGAACCCCGGAAGGAGCCCCCCAGCATGTAGCTGATATATTCGTGGGAAAACCCGTGTACACCGGTGTTGACAATCTGCGGTATCTCCACCCTTGCCGTCCGGTTTTTAAACCGGGTAATTGCCCTGATCACAATATCGTCCGTGCATTCCTTGGGGTTGTTCTCATGAAAATCGATATGGGTAGCCCCTTCAATCTTGCAGCGCGGATTTGTCGTGAACATTGGTGTTCCATAGCACTCTGCGACTTTCGACAGTCCCTGTTTGATACATTGAACATCTACGGTAAGTGCATCGACAGCCCCGGTAACCAGCACCGCCTCGGTGGACATGAAATTACCGGCATGCGGAATGCCGTGCCGCACCAGTACTTCTGCTCCGGAACAGCACATCCCGACGAGATTGAGTCCGCTTGCACCGGCTTTTTTGGCGGCCTCAATGAGCGTTGGTTCATTAACCGAGGCAATCATGGATTCGAACAGGTTTGGTTCATGGCCATGCACGATAATATTGACCTTGTCTTCCTTCAGAACACCCATGTTGACCTCCACGGCTACCGGCGAAGGGGTTCCAAACAGAATGTCCGCGATTTCAGTAGCCACCATGGACCCACCCCAACCGTCGGCCAGCGCTGTACGGCTGCACTGTTTGGTAATGTTCTCATAGTGCTGATCAACCCCCATGTGGGTACGGTGCATCAATTCCATGATTTCCCGCATGGCTCCCCGGGGAACGATCCCGTGTTTGCGCCAGGTCTCCAGTGTCTTTGCGGGCACCCGTTTGGCAAACGGAATTTCTCCCTCCACCTGCGTGTAGGTTCGTTCGAGTTCGTCATAAAGCTCCATGGCGACCTCTTTGATGCTCTTCCCTTCCGTTTCGATACCAATCGATTCCGCCACCTTTAAGAGCTTTCCCGGGTCCTTAATCCGGTAGTCCTTGTTATTCCCCTGGACAACCTCCCGGAACAGTTCGAGCATGCTCATTCCATGATCGGTATGGGCTGCAGCCCCGGCCGCCACCATCCTGGCAAAGTTCCGTGCCATAATCGTGTCGATGGTTGCGCCGCACACGCCGACCTTATCATAAGGCGCTTTGGCGTTCAGGCGACAGGGCCCCATCGCACAATGCTTGCAGCAAGCTGAATCTGCACCTATAGGACAAGCCCTCATGGCATCCGCCCGGTCAAACGCTGTTTCAACACCATCCATCCTGGCTTTGATCAGCATCCGCTCGGTTGCCTCACAGGTGGTAAAATCTTTGATATCTTTCTGCTTTTTATCAACAACTTTTGGTTTTATTTTATCTATAGCCATTTTTCCTCCCTGGTTTAATGGTTGGTGTTGTAAGGGGTTTATTTTTAAATACTGTTATTAATAGGAACAGTTATTATTAATATTAATCAATTTTTACCTATGTCAAGTTTCAACGTAAAAGAAAGATAATTTTTTTAAATAGTTAGAAGGGTATATGCTCATATTGCTGGATTGCGTGCTGCTTTGTTTAACAATAGATTGGCACTACAAAAGGCAAATTCACTACAGAAGACACAGAGATCACAGAGGCAACTAATTGAAAAAAATGCACTTCTCTGTGTCCTTGTGGATATAAATACAGTTTTTACGAATCCATCAATCTTCCCTTCCCAACAATACTGAAATTGATTATGATAAACTTTGCTACTAGGATGTGCTATGCTTTGGAATAAAAAACAATCTCAATGAAACGATCTTCGGAGGAACAATGAACGCTCAACAACTCTATGAAATATTAAAGGAAAAGCAGGAAGCCAAAGGATACTTTTTTAATAAAGATCGAGCACGGGTGTTCGACCTTATGGATGCGCTTTTAGTGAATAAGGACCGTTATGGATATATGGTCTGCCCATGCCGCCTGGCATCCGGGGATCGTAACAAGGATCGAGATATTTTCTGCCCCTGCGACTATCGGGAGGACGATGTGGCCGAATTCGGCAGCTGCTACTGCAACCTTTATGTGTCTTCGGAGTGGAACGAAAACCGGATGGAAAAAGAGTACGTCCCGGAACGCCGGCCGGCGGAAAAAATGTTTTAGCAAAATCATCCCGAAATCAACAGAGACCTTCAGGAAGCGGCTGCAACAGAAATATCCGGCACTCCTCACACGTTTCGCCGCCACTTCATTGGTAGGATAGCTTCTAGAATTTATCGTAGGCAATCATCTCTTCTTCCACCCCGAGGTCATCCAACATGCTGACAACGGCATCGATCATCATGGGGGGACCGCAGAGATAGTATTCAATCTCGGTGGGATCTTCGTGGGAGGCGAGATAACCGTCGCGCAACTGTTCGTGAATGTAACCGGTCATGCCGCTCCAGTTGTCTTCCGGGCACGGGTTGGACAGGGCGACATGGAAAGAAAAATTGTCGTTTTCCCTTTCCAGGCGCTCGAATTCATCTGCGAAAAAAAGCTCCAGCTTCGACCGGGCGCCATACCAGAAAGACATTTTGCGTTTGGTATGTTCGGTATCCAGCAGGTAGGTGATCTGGCTCCGCAAAGGTGCCATCCCGGCACCTCCACCGATAAAGCATATCTCCCGGTCGGTATCTTTGACAAAGAAATCACCGTAGGGCCCGCTGAAGGTTATCCGGTCACCCGGCTTCAGGTTGAAGATAAAAGAGGACCCCTGTCCCGGGGGTATCGTGTCGGTTCCCGGCGGCGGTGTTGCAATGCGGATGGTAAAACGCAGAACACTTTTTTCAGCCGGAGAACTGGCCAGCGAGTATGCCCGGAATATGGGTTCTTCTGTGCGGGATGCCAGCCCCCACAGGCTGAAACGATCCCAATCCGGCCGATACCGCTCGGCAACCCGAACCCGGAATTCATTGAAGGCCAACTCGTACTCCGGTATATCGATCTGAATGTAGGCACCGGCCGTAAAATCAAGCTCCTCGCCGGAATCCGTCTGCAGGACCAGCTCTTTGATAAACGTAGCGACATTGTCGTTGGAAACCACCGTCGCGTTGAATTTTTTTACATCGAACAGCTCGTCGGGAATCCGGATGGCAATGTTATCTTTCACCTTGAACTGGCAGGCGAGGTGTACGTTTTCCTTTTTTTCCGTGCGGTTTAAGTGTACCAGTTCCGTTGGCAGATGCCCGACGGCACCGGATTCCACCCGGCACTTGCACATTCCGCAGGATCCGCCCCCGCCGCATGCCGAAGGGATAAAAATGCCGTTACCGGACAGCGATGAAAGCAGCGTTTTGCCAAAAGGCGTCTCAATTGTTTTTTCCTCGTCATCGTTGATGATGATGGTGTAATTGCCCTTTTGAACCACTTTCGATTCAACGAACAGGAGTACCACAACCATCAACAGGATAAGGGATGAAAAAACTGTCGTACTGACGATATAAACCATAATTAACCCTATTGTCGATGCGCCGGAAAGTCACAAAGAAATGCCGGAAAAAATCATAAACCCCATGGCCATGAGACCGGTGACAATCATGATAATGCCAAACCCCTCCAGCCCTTTTGGTACATCGGCATAGCGCAGCTTGATCCGTATGGCTGACATGGTCACAATGGCAAGGAGCCAGCCCGTTCCCGAACCAACGCCGAAGGTCAGCGACTCCATAAAGGAATATTCCCTTTCTACCATGAAAAGAGATGCCCCCAGAATGGCGCAATTCACGGCAATCAGCGGCAGGAAAACACCCAGAGAACCGTATAGTGCCGGTGAGTAACGATCAATAACCATCTCCACGGCCTGAACCATGGCGGCGATAACCGCAATAAACGTGATTAATTTAAGAAAACTGAGATCCACGCCCGGAAAGCCGGCCCAGGCCAAGGCCCCCGGCGAAAGAAGATAGCGATAAATAATCCAATTGACGGGAGCTGTAATGGAAAGAACAAAAACGACGGCTAGTCCAAGCCCTATCGCCGTGTCCATCTTTTTAGAAACAGCAATAAAGGAGCACATCCCCAGAAAGTAGGCCAGCAGAATGTTGCCCATAAAAACAGAGTTTAAAAATATGCCGATTAGATTTTCCATAAAAAAACCACCCGATTAATCCGGAATACCGTTACAAAAAACCTCGCAACACCCTATGCCGCGAATTACCATGATTTGGAACATGCCGTTTTAATCTCCGGACACGGTCTTCTGCAGCCACACCAGCAGACCGATAATAATAAAAGCCGCCGGAGCCAACAGCATAAAACCCGCATCGGTATACCCCATTTGGTATAGGCTGTCCGGAATGACCGCATATCCGAAGATCTTGCCGCTTCCGAACAATTCCCGTATAAATGCCACCATCACCAGCACACTTCCGTATCCGGCCCCGTTCCCGAGACCATCCAGAAAGGAAAGCCCCGGAGAGTTTCCCAGGGCAAAAGTCTCCGCGCGGCCCATGACGATACAGTTGGTAATGATCAGCCCCACAAAAACCGAAAGCTGTTTGCTGATATCGAAGAAAAAAGCACGCAACACCTCGTCCGCCAGTATCACCAGGGATGCAATCACACTCAGTTCCACGATCATGCGGATGTTTCGGGGTATGACGTTGCGCATGGCGGATATGATCAGATTGGAAAAAGAAACGACAAAGGTAAGCGAAAGGGCCATGACAACGGCTGTCTGCAATTGAACGGTTACGGCCAGGGCCGAACATATCCCCAGCATCTGCCCGGAAATGGGGTTATTTTCTAGAATCGGTCCGGTCAGGGTTCGGAATGCTTTGGTACGGGTCAACTTCATGGTTTGCCTGCCTCGTCCTCCGGTATGGTTACGGAATTGTTCCGGAAACGTCTGGAAAGTGGTTCGTAATGGCCCAGGTTATCCGCCAGGCCTTTCGTCAGGAACCGGCCCGTCAACGTCGCTCCGCTGATACCATCCACCACATTTTCCGCCGGCAGGCCGGACGACGTTTCCATGGCCTTTCCTTTGGCGACACGGATGGAAACGAATTTGTCGTTTCCGTCAACGATTCGTTTGCCGATAAAATTCTGCTGAAACCATTCCTTTTCGATTTCCCCTCCGAGCCCCGGGGTTTCGGAATGACTGCTGACGGAAAACCCCTTAACCGTGCTTCCGTCGTTCCGGATGGCGATATAACTTTGAATTTCTCCCCACAATCCCTTCATGTTGGCTGGAATGATATAGGCCTCCGGTTTATCCTCTTCCCGGTAGATACAGACCGGAAGGGCATCCTTTGCGTTGCTGCTCCGTTGCAGTTCGCCGTCTGCAGCCATCGAAAGGCAATCGATTTTTTTGCGGTACAGTTCCTCGATGGTTTCTGCAGGGTAAACCCCATCCGCCTGAACCAGCCCCACAGATCGCAGGATGTTCTTCTGGCGATCCAGGGCTACGTTGCGCTGTTTGTATTTTTTCAGCCCCGTGGCGGCTCCCGTCAGCAAAAGGCTGCAGACGACGGCAGTAGCCGCAGCGAAAAAAATCGATCTGGCGGCGTCAGACATTGGGCATCCTCTTTTTTACGACGGTTTTGAGGACAAACTGGTCCAGCAGCGGCGCAAACAAGTTCATAAACAGAATCGACAACATGACCCCTTCCGGGTAAGCCGGATTAAAAACCCGAATTAACACCGTCAGCGAACCGATGGCCAATCCGTATACCCACTTTGCCTGGTTCATGCCGGGAGAAGATACGGGGTCGGTGGCCATATATACGATTCCAAAAGCAAACCCGCCGGCCGCCAGGTGGCGCAACGGATTGATCAACATCCCGGCAGCGGCATCCGGTCCGGCCAACAGGTTCAGCAGACCGGCGGTTGTCAACAGACCGGCGACACCGCCGATAATGGTCCGGTAGCTTGCAATTCCGGTAACCATCAGAAAAACAGCCCCCAGAAAGCAGAGCAGGGCTGACGTTTCACCGATGCTTCCGGGGATATTGCCCAGAAACATATCGCTCAGGGAATAACCGAAACCGGCCAGGGAATCCACCCCCTTCTCACCGGCCGTTTCTGCCAGCATGGCGGCCAGCGGCGTAGCACCGCTGAAGGCGTCCACGCCGGCGGTACCGGAATCGACCACCGCCCGCCATACCCTGCCCCCGCTCATTTGAGCAGGGTAGGCGAAAAAGACAAAGGCCCTGGCGGTGAGGGCCGGATTGAGAATGTTCCTGCCGGTGCCCCCGAATACCTCTTTTCCGATAACGACACCAAACGAAATCCCGACAGCCACCTGCCAGAGCGGAATCGTGGGTGGCAGGGTCATGGGAAACAGCAGCCCGGTTACCAGAAAACCCTCACTGATAGGATGTTTGCGGATGGCGGCAAACAGGATCTCCCAGAAAAAACCAGCCCCGTAAGACACAATAACGATGGGTATCACCGTTGCGGCTCCGATCCGGAAGGCTTCCCAGAATGGCGCCGTCCGGCCGGCGGATAGGAGCGCCTGAGCGCCGGTATTGTAGATCCCGTAGAAAAAAGGGGCCAGCAGCGCCAGGATTACAAAACTCATGAATCTTTTCACATCCAGGCTGTCCCGGATATGGGCATCCCGGC
>CAZKYZ010000020.1:0-17891 GCA_964557055.1 uncultured Desulfobacterales bacterium | reverse complement strand
AACCATCAAGACTGCAATAAGAGAAATGGTATGAAATGAATAATTTTTTTTCATATTTCAGGGGTCCAATTCTTTGAGGTTAAGTTTTAAAGCAATCTCCTTGGAAACACAATCCACATAATGTATTAGATCATCTCCCTCAAGAGGACGACCGGCTTGGGGGTATTTTTTAACCATTTTGGGTTTAATCAGCATGGATCTATTCATCAATTCAGGTTTGGGAGATATTCCATAATCCGCCGACAGCTGGTTTTCAAAATACAGATGTTGAAACCCCGAAAATTTCAATGCATGAGCTGTTGAATCGAGGATTGCTTTTTCGTTTGTATCGATAATGCCCTGTTTTCGTGCTGCAAGGAGGCCTGCGAGACATTCACCACCATGTGTGCAAACAATGTGACCGTTTTGGTTGGCAATAAGCTGCCAGTCTATAATGGCCTGCTCAGAAACCTGGCAGAAAAAAACTTTGGAATCATTACACATCCGGTTGTATTGTTTCGCAAGACTGATTACCCGCGGCATCGAAACCGGGTTGCCGATCATTGCCGCCTGGGCGACGCTGGGTCTTACCGTTACCGGCTGAAACCGGCGTTTGGAAGGATCGGGTTCCAGGTAGTACCGATAGACCGGATCGGCGTGCTCTGATTGAACGCCAATGATTTTCGGCAGCGACTCAATGATACCCGCCTGAAAAAATTTGATAAATCCGCTCATAACAGCCGTAATATTGCCAGCGTTTCCAATCGGAACGACCACTACGGTTTTGCGAAGATCGTACTCCAATTCCTGTGCGATTTCATATGAATAGGACTCCTGGCCGAGAATACGCCAGGCATTTTTGGAGTTTAAAAGGGCTACTGAATAATTGTCGGAAAGTTTTTCGACAACTTTCATGCAATCGTCAAAGACGCCGGGGATTTCAAAAACGGCAGCACCGCTTCCAAGAGGCTGTGAGAGCTGCTGCGGGGTAATTTTTCCCTGGGGAAGGATGACGGCTGATTTAATATGGGGTTTCAGGTAGGCAGAATAGAGGGCAGCGGAGGCCGACGTATCCCCGGTAGAGGCACATATTGCCAATATTTCAGATACATGGCCAGACTGAATCAAATAGTTGATATAACTTAATGCACTGGCCATGCCCCGATCTTTGAAACTGGCGCTGGGGTTCTGCCCGTCATTTTTAAAGAAAAATTGGACGCCGACCTTTTCTTGAAGCATTTTGTTTGCTTCAATAAGGGGTGTATGACCCTCCCCCAGATACACGATTGCATCCATGGGGATAATCGGGCCCAAAAACTCATGATACCGATAGATACCTTTCAGGTAGGGAGCCGGCAATAATTTGCGATAGTCCAGGACTTTACGCCAGATACGGCCAGGCACCCTTGTTATGGTATCGAACTGGTTGTTTTCGATCAACAGAATATGTTTGCATTGGGGGCAGGTGTACAACAGGTTTCGTATGTCGTGCTCACGACCACACCCAAGGCATCGGTATACCAGCTTCCCCGTGATTTTTGGGGTGACAAGTTTTTGGATATCTTCCGGGAAATCATCAATTTTCATGATTCGATAACTTCGATACCTCCCATGTACGGTCGCAGCACATCAGGAATCACAACAGATCCGTCCGCCTGCTGGCGGTTTTCCAAAATGGCAGCAAACGTGCGGCCCACAGCCAGCCCGGAACCATTTAAAGTATGGATGAGTTCGGTACCCTTTTTGCCTTTGCGCTTAAAACGAATATTGGCCCGGCGGGCCTGGAAATCCTGGAAATTGCTGCAGGAAGAAATTTCGCGATATACCCCTTGCGAGGGCATCCAGACCTCGATATCGTAAGTTTTAGCGGCTGAAAAGCCAAGATCTCCGCTGCAAAGAGTAATGACCCGGTAAGGCAGATCAAGTTCCTGCAGAATGGTTTCAGCATTTTTCAGCAGAGATTCGAGTTCAACATAGGAGTCTTCCGGCTTGGTAAACTTTACCAGCTCTACTTTGTTAAATTGATGCTGTCTAATCAGTCCACGGGTGTCTTTACCATATGATCCCGCTTCCGATCGAAAACAGGGCGTATAGGCAGTGTAATAAATCGGAAGCATGTTTTCATCGAGGGTCTCACCGTGGTGAATATTGGTAAGCGGTACCTCTGCCGTCGGAATCAGGAAGTAATCCCAGTTTTCGAGTTTAAACAAATCTTCCTCAAATTTCGGAAGCTGGCCGGTATTGGTCATGGAGGCCCTGTTTACGATAAAGGGGGGTAAAACTTCCGTGTACCCGTGTTTGGTCGTATGAACGGTAAGCATGAAATTGATCAATGCTCTTTCCAGCAGGGCGCCCTTGCCAAAATAGAGTGGAAACCGGGCGCCTGTTATTCGGGCGGCTCTCTCGAAATCCAGGATCTTTAAATTTTCTCCGATGGACCAATGCGCCTGGGGGGGGAAATCGAATTGGGGGATATCGCCGAATTTGAGAATTTCCAGGTTGTCTGCATCGGTTTTGCCAATAGGAACAGAGCTATGTGGAAGATTGGGGATACCCATCAAGATGGATTGAACAACTGTTTCATTTTCGGCAAGCGTCTGGTCCAGATTCTTTATGCGTGCGGAAACATCGCGCATTTCCGCGACAAGCGCATCAGCGTTTTCACCGTTTTTCTTAAAAACCGCGATCTGTTCCGTTACGACATTGCGACGGTGCCTGAGCTCTTCGGTCTCAAGGAGAAGTTCCCGTCGTTTTTCATCACTGGCTTGAAATACGGTAAGGTCGGCCGATGCCCCCCTGTTTGCAAGAGATTCCTTAACTTTTGATAAATTTTGTCTTACGAACTTGATTTCCAGCATAAAGGTCCTATATTATTGATTTGCTAATGTTGTGACGATACGCCAGAGAGGATGTATCGGGATTTAATCAGCCCAAACGGTTTTGTATCGAAAGCGGTAAAAAACTACCATGTGTAACGTCGCATAGTCAATAATAATTGATGGCAACGTGCCATGTGGAGCCCTGCTTCAGAAATGTTTATCTAAATACCGGGAGAACGATATGGAGGAAATAAAAGCTCAAAAAGCTGAAATGAGAAATGAAATTATCAACAAGCTATCGCTAATTTTAGAAAGTGAGCTGAAAGAAAAAACAACGAAAATTGAAAATCATCTTTTTGATTTCGCCAATTTTCTGGAAGCGAATATCATCCTTATGTATTTGCACGGAAGCAACGAAGTTCCATCTTTAGATATCATCAAACGCTGTTACGACTATGGCAAGATGGTTATCATTCCTGATATAGACCGTGAAAAAGGCGTTACCACGCTTTTAAAAATCGATGATCCGGAAAAGGACTTGAAGGAAGACGTTTTCGGTGAACTGGAACCGGTTCGGGCGAGGTGTAAAACAGTCCCGGTCGAATGTATTGACATCGCCATTATTCCGGGTCTTGTCTTTGATGAAAAAGGTGGGCGCTTAGGTGTTGGAGATGGGGCTTATGACCGGCTGATTCCGGAACTTCCGGCAACCACACGCAAGGTTTCCCTATCTTTTGAAGAACAGCTTGTTGCACAGGTGCCGACAGAATCACATGACCGGTACGTGGATATAATCATAACCGACAGGCGAATCATCTATAAAATTTAAGGTATACTCCCGATGCCGGGATTTGTGGAGGCGGAAGCCGGCCGCCGGGTTGCGACGGAATAAATTTTTCAGGAGCTTCCAGGGTTGAGGACCGCCCTGAGTTTTTGAAGGTTGTCCCCCTCACCGATAGCGATAACCGTATCCCCACCCTTAATCAATGTTTCAAACGAAGGATTGAAAATCATTTTTCCTTCGGCATTTTTAATGGCGATCAGTATCAAATTGTATTTTTGACGAATGCCGGAATCCTTGAGCATGAGATTGGTTAGCTTCGAGTCGTGACGAATGGGGATTTCTTCCATTTGAATATCTTTTCGTGCGTGTTCAAATGCAAGGTCCAGAAAGCTGGTCACGGTCGGCCGTAAAATTCGTTGCGCCATCCGGATCGCACCCATTTCGTATGGTGACTCCACTGTGTCGGCTCCCGCTGCTTTCAACTTGGGCATGGCATGCGATTGGCTCGCCCGAGCGACAATATAGAGATCGGGGTTGAGTTGTCTTGCGGTTAACACCAGAAAGACATTGTCCGTATCCGTAGCCAGAACAGCCACAAGACCTTTTGCTCTTTCGATTCCTGCGTGTTTAAGGCAGGTTTCGTCTGTTGCATCGCCGCGGACGTAAAGGATACCGTCTTGGTCCATGTTGGCTACGAGGTCCGGGTCCTGATCAATGGCCACGATACCCAGAGAGGAGCTTTGTCTCATGTTGCTGCAGAGGACCCGACCGATTCTCCCATACCCGCAGACGATATAATGATTTTTTAAGTGCTGGATTCGATTTTCCAAACGTCTCCTCCCTAAAAGCTTTCTTATATTCCCTTCAACCATAAACTGTACGATAGCTCCCGCGACATAAAGGGTAAACCCCACACCGATGAACACGAGACCGATCGTAAACACTCTTCCGGCGGGATGCACCGGGTTCACTTCGCTGTATCCAACGGTTGAAATGGTGATGACCGTCATATACAACGCATCGAGGAAAGACCAGTCCTCAATTAGCATATATCCGAGCGTCCCTGTGATAAGAATAATGATGGCCAGGGAAGCAGATATTAATAGATGTTTGGTGTTGTCCATATGGCCCGAGAGAGGATGATAGCCGATAACCGGTTGTTGAGCAATTACGCCACAGGATCCGGCTATAATACTCATTTATGAATTGCAACGCCGGGGGTTCGCTTCTTTTGTCGACTTCGGATGCGTTCGCCATGTTTTCCAACAGCCGGCCAACCCAAACGCATTATGCGAACAATTATCGAATGAATCAAGACCTTTTTGATATTGACGGAATCTATTGCCGTTGGTAGAGATACACTTCATGAATGTAGAGCCGAAAAAATATAGGCGTCTTCGGGAAGAAATGGTCAGCCGCCAAATCGAAGTCCGAGGGGTGAAAGATCCGAATGTCCTTGCTGCCATGCGAACCGTTCCGCGACACCTGTTTGTCAGTGAGGCCTTAGCCGATCAGGCATATGGTGACTTTCCGCTTCCCATCGGAAATCAGCAGACAATCTCGCAGCCGTATATTGTTGCGGAAATGACTCAGGCTTTAGAGCTGCAAAAGAATGACAGGGTTCTCGAAATCGGCACCGGCTCAGGCTATCAGACCGCTGTCCTGGCTGAAATTGTGTTCCGGGTCTATTCGATGGAAAGGATTAACAGCCTGTTTATCAATACCCGGAAGCTATTCGACAGACTGCAATATCACAATATTGTGACAAAATATTCGGACGGGACCGTTGGGTGGAAGGTGGAAAGCCCCTTTGATGCGATTTTGGTAACGGCGGGTGCGCCAAGAATACCAAAGGCGCTGGTCGACCAACTGTCTCTGGGAGGACGGCTGGTTATACCGGTGGGTGGGGCGCATTCCCAGCAGCTTGTTAAGTTGTATAAGGACGAAAAAGGCGTTCACGAATCGGATCTTGGCGGGTGCCGCTTTGTAAAACTGGTGGGGGAGTATGGCTGGGAAGCATAACTCCCTTTCCTGGAAAGAGGCATTTATGGCGTCCCCCGGGCCGAACACCCCGAAAGAGGCCGCTGTCCTATTTTCCAAGGGCCTTTGCATGGGGTCTGCTGATATCGTTCCAGGTGTGTCCGGTGGCACCATTGCATTGATTGTGGGTATTTACAGTGACCTTATCGAAGCCATAAAATCCGCAGACTTCAAAATGCTAAAACAGCTCACCCGCCTTGATGTGAAAGGGGCGCTCACCAGCTTTCATATACGATTTCTGTTGCCCCTGCTGCTGGGTATAAGTGTCGCGATAATCAGTCTTTCGAGGCTTGTGAACTATCTGTTGCACCATCATTCCGTATATACGTGGAGCCTGTTTTTCGGGCTGATCGGGGCCTCCATATTAATCGTCGGCAGACAGGTTCCTGTCTGGACGCGTGGCGCCTGGCTTTTATTTTTATTCGGAATATCCGTCGCCCATCTAATTGTAAACATGATTCCAGTGACTACTCCGAATACGCTTTCTTTTATTTTTTTGTCCGGTGTCATAGCAATTTGCGCTATGATATTGCCCGGCTTAAGCGGTGCTTTCATACTCTTGATCCTGGGGAAATATGAATATATTACCGGGTGTTTGAAGAATCCCTTTTTGCCGGAAAATATGATTATCATCTTTGTTTTTTGTTTTGGCTGTATTGTCGGCATTGTATGGTTTTCCCGAATTCTGCATTATTTTTTAAACAGGTATCGAAGCCTTTCATTGGCATTTCTGGCCGGATTGATGACAGGTTCCATGCAGAAAATTTGGCCATGGAAAGAAGTATTCGCTGTTAAACTGATCCGAGGCAAAGAACACATCATTTGGGGGAAAAGCGTTTTGCCGGAGACGGTTACAATTGAAATCGTTGCCGCCATAACGCTGATGTGTATCGGTTTTTTTGTGGTGTTTTTACTTGACCGCCTATCGCGCACTTCTGAAGCAAAACCGATCACACGACTGTGAAAAAAAACGGTCTGGCGCATTTCATACGTGCTGGATGTGCGTACCTAAAAAGGCTGTGAAAGCTTTCGATAGCGGCGAGGGTGTTCGCAGTTTGTGATAGGACAGATAAAAAGACCGCCGAAAAGTAACACCCTTGATGCCAATGGCATAAAGGGTTTTTGCAGCCAGCTCTTCCCGTGCGGCCAAGATTGACAAAATGGAAACGCCGCCGCCACTTTTGATACCCTGCAAAACAGCCTGAGTATTCCCCATTTCCGCTACGATATTGAGGTCTTCTATTTGCCAGCCGGATTTATTAAAACCGGCTTTGATGGCTTTCCGTGTTCCCGAACCTGGTTCTCTGACAATAAAAGGTTCCGCGAACAGTTCTTTTATGTCAATATGCTGTTTACGGCACCACCGATGGGTATCGGGAACAATGAGCTTCATTTTATCTTCCAAGAGCTTTTTCTGATCGATACGGTCATCCTCCGATTTAGCCCCGACAATACCAAATTCGACATTGCCGCATAATATGTCCTGGATGACCTGTTCCGTGTCTTTGATCAGCAAAGCGATGCGTACCTCCGGATAGCACCGGGTAAAATCTCCAATCAGTTTTGGTAGGATATATCCTCCGGGGATCGTGCTGCCGCCAACGGTCAAGCGTCCTTTGGTTTTTCCATGGAACGCGGCCATGGCCATTTCTGCCGCATCACGCAGTAAAAGCAGTTTTTGGGCGTAGGTGTATAATAATTCGCCGGCTTTTGTGGGGACAGCCTCCCTGGGTAGCCGATCAATCAGCCGACATTCAAAATGTTCTTCCAGTTCTTTTATATGACTGCTTACGGTCGGTTGGGACAGGTGGATAATTTCAGCAGTTTTCGAAAAACTCTTCGTCTCGATTACCCGCCGAAAGATATCCAGCTGCCAAAGGTTCATGTTTTTTCCAGGGCAGGTTTGAATTTTTCAACAAGTTTTTGATTGACAAACGGGGGAACCATGTCGTCAATGTCGCCGTTAAAGCGGGCGGCTTCTTTGATAATGGATGAACTGGTAAAGATCCAGCGAAGACCGGTCATTAAAAATACCGTTTGAATTGTACGGTTTAGTTTGCGGTTCATAAGCGCCATTTGAAATTCATATTCGAAATCGGAAACCGCGCGCATTCCGCGGAGAATGGCATGGACTTTACGTTTTGCCGCATAATCAACCAGAAGGCCGTCGTAGCAGGCCACCTCAATACCGGGACAACCGTCTAAGCTTACCAGAAGCATTTCTTTTCTTTCTTCCAGGGAAAAAAGATATTTTTTGGATGGGTTGTGCAGTATGGTCACGATAATTTTATCGAAAAGGGAGAGTCCCCGTTTGACAATATCCAGATGACCGTTGGTTACCGGGTCGAAGGAACCGGGATAGATTGCGACTTTTTTCATAAGCTGGAATTCCGGTGAATATACCCGTGAGCCGACAAGTTGGCCGAGTGTCGGCTAAATGCTTTTCCACGACTTATAACATATATGCTAAAAATGAGACAAGCGTTTTTCCATATTTACGTTGGTCCTGCAACTGAAATGGTGAAACAACTTCTAAAAGAGGTTCTGAGCTGGAATGCTCAACAACAATGGTGGCTTTCTTGGCGAGTGAACGCGAAGCAGCTATATTGGCCAGGCTGTTGGTGATCAAAGACTGGTTATACGGAGGGTCCATAAAAACCAGATCGAAGGAAAACCGGCAGGAATGAAGACAATGCAAGTTTTTTTGTATATCCGCCGGGTAGAATGTAGTCTGGTCCGCCAGGTTGCAGGAAGCGATATTCCTGCGGATAACGCTACCGGCATCCCTGCTCGAGTCCACAAAAACACAATGACCGGCACCGCGGCTGAGCGCTTCTATGCCATATGCACCGGTACCTGCAAACAAATCCAGAACAATTGCGTCGGTGACCAGAGAAGCCAATATATCAAAAATGGATTCCCGGATACGATTCGATGTCGGGCGGGTCTGCAGCCCCTTCACACTGGAAAGCTTTTTGCCTCGGAACTTGCCGGCGATAATCCGCAACGCCATTTCATTTATACGTCTTGAGTTTTTTATAAAGATAGCTTCGGCCAACACCGATACTTTCGGCTGTTTTAACGATATTGTCGGCACCTTGAGACAGCTTGCGCAAGATAAATTCTTTTTCAAATTCCTGCTTTGCTAATTTTAAATCGTCCAGTTCGAACAGCTGCATTTCCGTAGAATAACAATCACTGGAATTTTTAGGATTATAAGATGGCGGAATGTCAGAAACATCAATCCGCTCGTTTTTTACCATAACGGAGATCCTTTCGATAAGATTTTTCAACTCTCTGACATTTCCAGGCCACTTATAATGCTTCAAAACCTCTATGGCTTCAGGTGTAAACTCTTTTTGAGGGGCACCGGTATGAGAGCACTCTCTGAGAAATATCTCAACGAGGGTGGGGATATCATCCTTACGTTCATGAAGTGTCGGCACTTGAATGGGTAAAACGTTTAACCTGTAGTAAAGGTCTTCCCGGAAGCTTCCCTCCATGATTTCCTTTTGGAGGTCTCGATTGGTTGCGACAATAACCCGAGCGGAAATTTTCAGCGTTCTTCTACTACCCAATCGTTGAAACTCAAGTTCCTGGAGAACGCGCAGCAGTTTCCCCTGATTGGTCAAGCTCATGTCCCCGATTTCGTCTAAAAACAGGGTGCCGTCGCCGGCCAGTTCAAACTTGCCCCTCTTTTTTGATGTAGCCCCGGGGAAGGCGCCTTTCTCGTGGCCAAACAACTCACTTTCAATCAGTTCCTCTGGGATTACAGCGCAATTAACTTCAATAAACGGCTTGTTTGCCCGGGGGCTCAGTTGGTGGATGGTGCGGGCCACAAGTTCTTTGCCGGTTCCGTTTTCTCCGGAAATTAAAATCCAGGAATCGGTGGGGGCTGTTGTGCTGATCTGCAATTTCAGTTCATTGGTGGGTTGACTGTCACCGGATATGGAGTGCTTCTCTAATGTTTTTCTTCGTAAATAGCGATTTTCCTCCTCCAGCCTCCTGAAGTTGAGGGCGTTGTTAATGGCCACGATCACGGAGTCAATAGAAAGTGGTTTTTCAATCAGGTCATAAGCGCCAAGCTTGATAGCTTTTACAGCTGTTTCAATGGTTCCATGCCCGGTAATGATAATCACCTGTATGAACGGGTTTTCCTTTTTGATTTCTATTAATGTCTCAATTCCGTCCATACCGGGCATCCAGATATCGAGTAGAACCAGATCCGGCGAGTCCTGATCGATCACTTTCAGTGCTTCATATCCGTTGGAAGCGGTTATTACTTCGAAACCCTCATCAGAAAGAAGGTCGCGTAACGATTTTAAAATAGACGGTTCGTCGTCAACAATCAGAACGGATGGAAACATATGATCACTCCTTGTACGGTTGGCCAGTTGACAATACTGCCGGTTTTAGACAGGAAGGTCAATGACGAAAATGGCCCCATTTGGATGCCGGTCCTGTATTCGTATCATACCATTATGTTCAGTTATAATCGTATTCACGATGGTCAATCCCAGGCCCATTCCTGATTTTTTGGTTGAAAAATTGGGTTCAAAAAGTCTGGTTTTGTCGGTATCCGAAATCCCCGGTCCGGAATCGGCTATTTCCAGCCGGACTCTTTTATGTTCTGGATTAAAGGATGCTGAAATCGAAATCTCTCCACGACCTTTCATGGCGGATATGGCATTGTCCACCAGATTGATCAATGCCTGCTTTATCTGACGGCGATCAAGGTTCAGCCTGGGGAGATGGTCGTCCGTTTTGACATGAAAGTTGATTTGATCGAGGCCTTCCCGATATAAGGCCACAGTTTCATTTACGATTGGTTCCAGTCGGCACATTTCAGGGTTTGCCGATGGAAATCTTGCAAAGGCGGAAAACTCGTTTACGAGGTTGCGAATTAAATCAACATGGTCGATAATCATACGAGTACATTCATCAAAAACCGGCTCATTAATTTTTTTGGAATATTTGCGTTTTAATCGTTGGGCCGACAAGGAGATCGGTGTTAATGGATTTTTTACCTCATGAGCGATTCTCCGGGCCACTTCCCGCCAAGCTGCCATGCGTTGTCCCTTTTCTAATTCAGTGAGATCGTCGAACACCATTACAATTCCGACATTATTGCCGGGATCATCGGACAGAACGTTTATCTGAATCAGAAAACTGCGGGGTCTTCCACCAATCGTTATCCGCAAGGGGAGTTCTACTTTTCCATCGGATGACCCATCTAGTTTTTTAATTATTTCTAAAGCTTGTTTATAGTGTGACGGTTTCAGAACATTCTTGAAATTTCGAGTTACGATGTGGGCAGGGTTGAGCTGGAGCATTTTTTCAGCGGATTTGTTGATGGTTGTAATGGTTCCCTGCGTGTCGAGAGTGATAACACCTGCGGAGACATTTCTCAGCACGATTTCCATATACCGACGTCTTTCTTCAATCTCGATATTCTGCTGGCGCAGCATTTTTGCGGACAGTTCCAGTTGTTCCCTGTTGATGCGCAAGTCTTTTGTCATTTTGTTGAATGAATCAACCAGACTTCCAATTTCATCATCTGCTGCAGGGGCAATGTTTACGCTTAAGTCTCCTTCCGCCACCCGCCTGGTACCATCGGCCAATTCCTTGATGGGTATGCTGATGGTTTTTGCCAGGTAAAAACCAAACCAGATGGCGCAGAAGGCGACCAGTGAAGCGACAATAGACAGGGAAATATAGTAACTGATTTGAATTGGTTTCTTTAGAAGTTTTATCTGTTGATATTCTGCAAAACCCCTCGCGATCGAGGTCATTTTTTCGGACAAGTCGGAAGAAATGAGCTGACTAACCACCACAAAACCTTTAGCTTCTTCGACAGGCGCTCCAAATGGTATCGCTCCGATGGTTTTTACCAATTCACCATAATCCGTGATGGTCGTAATGGTTCTTGCGCTGGCGGCGGGCATTGGGCGCAACAGATCTTCCGACGAAATCGCTGGAAAAGAATCGTTTTCGAGAATAGGCACCAGGGAATACGTCAGCCTTCTGGCACCACTGTCGTAAACCTCGACACTTTCCCGGTTAAATTCTCTTTGTACAATTTGTAAATATCTTGAAAGCGCTTTTCGTTTCGTAGGTGGGAGCAAACCTTTCTTATGAATTTGATAGGAAACTCGTTCAAGAAAAAAAATATTTTCCGTTTCAATGTGATCATACAGGCTTCGACCCACAAACAAAGAATGCTCAAGCGTTTTTTCGACCGGTACATTGAACCAGAATTTGAGACTGGTGGTGATGAAGTTGATTGAGAAAAAGAAAAGGATGACAGCCGGCAGCAGTGAAAGGGTTACAAAGGCTACAACCAAACGGGTTCTCAATTTTGAACCGACAACACCACGTTTTCGGTCGTACAGTAATTTAACCAGGTTGCGAAAGACAAGAAAGATGAGCAACAGCAGCAACAGCAGGTTGATATTGATAAGAATGAACATCAAGATGGTGTTGGATATGGGAATGTCGGCACCGAAGTAGATTGTCCGCGTTTCAGCGATGGTCAGTAAGGCAACGACACCAATAATGACGAAGATAAGGATTCCTTCCCGGCGGCGACGCTTCCGTTCAGAGCGGGAAAGGGAATACGAGCGGTTTTTTTGTGATCGGTTGTTCATAACAATTAAAGAGGGGACGAATCCGGGCGCGGCCTGTTGCCGCTAGTAGATAAAATCGATCGTATACCAGTCTGTTTCAAAATCCCACAAAGAAACAAAAAACAAAACATAGTGTAAGTAAAAAGGAAGGGTGATTTTACCCAATTCGGCTTTTGCCCTGATTTGATATCGTTTTCCTTTTTCAAGCATATCCAACGGAACGATTTTAAGGCTGTCTATCTGGGTCATCAGATTTTTTGCTTCATCCAATGATTTGGTTATTGTTGAATTCTCACTTTCCCAAAAACGGGTCACGGAAAACTCCTTTTTCAAGTTGTCATATTTGATTTCATGCGTTACCTCCAGGTTGGTAATTTCGACGTTCCACCAGAAACTGCGAACGCTCTCAAGTGTAATGTTAAATGTAAATGTTGCCGGAACGCCGCTCAAGATGGCTTCTTCCATTTCCTGCGTAAACGCGCCTTCCACCTCCAAGTAGAGTAGCAGGTCGTCCCTGGTGTTGGTGACGGTTTTAATGTTCAGGGTGGCATCCTGACCAAAAACCGGCATGCAAAAGAGCAACAACAACAGTACCATGAAGATGCTGAAAATTCGAATCATGAATGATTTATAACGGATAGACCGTTAAATGGCAAGAGAATTCAAATGGTCGCCATCATGGTGGGACAGATCCATGATGGTGCCTGTATCCCAGGCATTCTTGTGTTTGAAAAACGTTTTCAAGAATGCGTGATTGAAGGCATGGCCCGATTTGAGTGCGACGACATGGCCGAGAATAGGCATCCCCAGAAGAGAAAGGTCTCCGATACAATCCAGTAGCTTGTGACGGACGAATTCATCCGTGAAACGTAAACCTTCTTTGTTGAGAACAGAATTGGTGTCAACAACAACGGCATTGTCCAAGGACCCTCCCAAAGCAAGGCCAAACTGTTTCATATATTCTACTTCGTGAAGGAATCCGAAAGTCCTAGCCGGAGATATTTCCTTTAAAAAGGTGTTTTCTGTAATCGGAAACGACAATGTCTGCTTACCGATAACGGGATGATCGAAGTCGATTGTATAGGTAATTTTAAATTCTTCGGCAGGATAAATACAGACGGATTTTCCATCCTGCACCAGCTCGATCGGCTGTTTTATTACGAAATAAAAACGGGGGGCGGATTGTTCTTTAATGCCGGCTGCCAGAATTTTTACAGCAAAAGGCTGTGCGCTTCCATCCATAACAGGAACTTCATAGGAGTTCAGCTCGATCATCACATTGTCAATGGCCAGTCCGGAAAGGGTCGCCATCAGGTGTTCGACGGTGGATACAATAAAGCCGTTATACCCGATAACCGTGGCAAGGCTTGTATCGACAACCATATTGAAATGAGCCTTAAGCGATGGGCTGTTGGGGAGGTCTTTTCTGATGAACCGGACGCCATGGTTGATCGGGGCCGGCAGGATGGAAATGCTGACCCGCTTACCACTGTGCAAGCCAATTCCAGAACAGCGGACGGGTTTCGCCACGGTTCTCTGATAAGCAAACGCGTTCATTTTCAATATTTTATGGTCGCCCCGGCAAAAGCGATACTACTGAAGCGACGGCCTTTTTGTTTTTTTAGTATCGTTATTGCCACCCGTATGGCATTTTTTAAAGGTAACCCCACCATGACGACAATGTTAACGATCACGTAATTGAGTAATTTATAACATTCACATCCCGTTTTGGCAATATAATCTAAAAAAAAGATGGAGTTTCCCCTAAAATCCTGATATATAAGGGTTTTTATTGTGTGGTTCGGCACGACCATTCGTCCTTGTAACAGTTTGATATCTTTCAAGTAACCTTCTTTTGCGGTGTTTCGGAGCCCGCGTATATTTGCCATCGGATGTTTGAATACCATGCTTTCAAAAGTACTCAGTAGCGCGGTCATTGGAATCGATGCCTTTTTAATAGAGGTGGAGGTTGATATTGTCCAGGGGCTTCCAACTTATACTACGGTTGGTCTCCCTGAAACCGCGGTTAAAGAAAGCAAGGAACGCGTTAAGTCAGCCATTGCCAATTCTGGATATCGATTCCCCGACGACCGCATAACCGTCAACCTGGCGCCTGCCGACATAAAAAAAGAGGGTACCGGGTTCGACCTCCCTATTGCACTGGGAATACTTGCTGCTACCGGGATTGTACCGGTGGAGATGGTTTCAAACTATTTGATCCTTGGCGAACTTTCACTGGACGGGCGTATAAAAGCGGTCAAAGGGTCACTGCCCATGGCCATTGCTGCCAAGAAGGCCGGCTACGCCGGCATTATTGTGCCGTATGAGAACCGCAAAGAGGCTTCGGTTGTCGCAGGTCTGCAGGTCTACCCCATGAAAAACCTTGCGCAAGCAGTTTCTTTTTTTCGGGGGACAGCCCAGGTATTGCCTGAAACCATCGACATACAATCCCTGTTTGAAGAAGAAACCCGCTATAATAAAGACTTTTCCGAGGTAATGGGCCAGGAGCATGTCAAAAGAGCCCTCGAGATTGCGGCTGCTGGAAGTCATAATCTGCTTATGATCGGGCCGCCGGGTTCCGGTAAAACCATGCTTGCCAAGCGCTTGCCAACCATACTGCCGAATCTGACATTTGATGAGTCCATTGAAACCACAAAAATATTTTCCATCGCCGGCCTGCTTGACAAGAACCGGGCATTGATTACCGGAAGGCCTTTTCGCTCCCCCCATCACACCATTTCTGATGCCGGACTTATCGGAGGCGGCCATATACCACGTCCAGGTGAAGTGAGCATGGCCCATAACGGCGTTCTTTTCCTGGATGAACTCCCAGAGTTTAAAAAACATGTTCTGGAGGTGCTTCGTCAACCCATTGAGGACCAGAGAGTCACAATCTCCAGAGCGGCCTCTACGATTACGTATCCCTGCAGGTTTATGCTCGTTGCTGCGATGAACCCCTGTCCTTGCGGTTTTTATACAGATCGTCATCATGCTTGCCGCTGCACGGCATATCAGATGCAACGCTACCGATCGAAAATATCCGGTCCGCTTCTTGACCGCATCGACATTCACATCGATGTTCCGGCAGTTCCCTATCGGGACTTGACGGCAACGGCTAATTCTGAGCCATCCGCTGTTATCCGACGGAGGGTAGAGGAAGCCCGGGTGCGACAGTTTGAAAGATTGGCAACGAAAAACCTGTTTTGTAATGCTCAGATGGGCAGCCGCCATGTCAAGCAATTCTGTTCTCTGGACATAAACGGGAAAAAGCTGCTGGAACAGGCCGTGACCCAGCTCGGGCTTTCGGCCCGGGCCTACAATCGCGTATTGAAAATTGCAAGAACCATAGCCGATCTGGCTGGGAAGTCGGCGATTCAGGTCGAGCACATTTCCGAGGCGGTTCAATATCGAAGTCTTGATCGCAAACGATAGGCAATAAAAAATCCAATGTCCGTCGGTCAGCAGGCAAAAAACTGGCGCTGTTATTCCAAAGAGGCAAAGGCCTCAGCAATCGTTTTTTTCAGACCATCAATTTGAATTGGTTTCGACAGAAGCCCATCAAAACCAGCCCTGCCTATTTTTTCCGATTCATACAATTCAATGAATCCCGACAGTGCGAAGATTTTTGATTCTTTGTTGGTTTCTCTGATTTTTTCGCAAAATTCAACACCATCCATTTCATACATAATCAGGTCGGTAATGATGACCGGATATGCTTGCGATTCCAGAAGAGCCAGCGCTTCAATGGGTGAGGCGCAGACTTTTACTTGGTAACCGAGTTTCTCGAGAACCGTTTTCACAAGATTGCGATGATAATCTTCATCATCGACAACCATGATTTTCTGTTTTCGCATTGATCGGTTTCCAGCCTGCTTGATAGTTTTCGTTTCGGAAGTGATTCTTTTATCTGGTCTGCCTTGGATCGAGAAAAGTTTACTGATGGTTCCGCTTCACGAATTGGTTAGCAAGATCTGACGGGTGGGTGCATTTGCGATAATGTTTGAATAGTATAATGAATTTGTATAGTTGTCAATAGAGTACTGGTTTTGACCCGTCCCGGGCAATTTTAGGATACCACAGCATATGGTATTTTATGTTGACAGAGACTACAACAGTTTGTATGTGTGTCCTCATAGTCCCCCAACAGGTGAATATACCGTTTCCAGCTATTTCCAAAAAAATATTGCATCACCAACCGGCTGTATGAGGTCCCGGATTGAACAGACGATGTTTCATTAAAAACATGGCAGCGGTACTTCTGGGATCTGTCGCTTGCGACAGTTTCGGGATTGCCCTGGCCCGGCCACTCCGGGGCAATTTTTATCCGGGAACCCCGCGGATTGCCATCATTATCGATGATATCGGCAGCAGCCGATCGGCGACCCGCCGGTTTCTGGATATTGGGGCACCCCTGACTTTTGCCGTGTTACCGAAACTCGCCCGTACTGCCGAGCTGGTGGAAGCCATTCAATCGGACGGGCATGAGATTATGCTGCATCAGCCCATGGAACCGCTTTCGTCCCATCATGATCCCGGCCCGGGGGCATTGTACACCGGAGACAGTGCTGAACGCATCCATTCAATGGTGCTGGAAAACCTGTCAAACGTACCCTATGCGACCGGTGTTAACAATCATATGGGTTCGCGGTTTACAGCTTGCGGAACCGAGATGAACCGGACCCTTGAAATTATTCGCGACCGGCATCTCTTTTTTGTGGACAGCCTAACGTCAAGCCGCTCGAAGGCATACGACACCGCCCTTCATTTAGGTGTACCGGCGGCATCCCGAAATGTATTTCTGGACAATATTCCTGAGGTGGCGGCCATTAAAAAGCAGCTTATAGAATTGCGCTGCCTGGCCGGGAGGAGAGGAACTGCTATCGGTATCGGCCATCCGCACAGGGCAACCGCGAAGGCGGTGGCGTGGTTTGCAAAACAGGCCCCGGAAGCCGGTTTTTCCCTGGTGTATGCTTCCAACCTGGTCAGATAGAGCAGCGCTCATCGGCCCTGTCCCAAATATTTCACAACATTTTTTCACGACCCTTTCCAAAACAACCATATCCGCACTAATCGCGCAGACATCGGAGGCGGGCCAGTTCCTCGGCGTATCCGTATAAGTGAAGCCCTTTGCTTTCCACAACCATCTCGCCATCGGCAACACCGATTTCGGTTGCCATATACTCTTTCATGTTCTGGATACCCGCCAGGTTGGCCGGTAATCCGCCCCAAAGATCCCAGGACCGGAAATAGATAAAAAAATGAAGGGTGTCATCCTGGATGCGGGTGTCGATCGACCGCAGACAGGGTGGGTCTAACAAAGTCATGTCTGATGGGTGCGCCACCTGCATCACCATTTGGTTGTTTCTTGATCCATAGGTTTTGTATGTCTGGATGATCCATTCGATCTGATTGAGGAACAATGTTCCGTTTTTTTCGTAAACAGCGCGTCCGTCAACTTCGCGTTTGTCGATAATCTCGCGGTTGCCGGCTTCCCACCAGGCGAGTTTGTCTCCGGTGAGCGGAACGCCGGTTAGGCGCTCTCCGTAGGTATAGGACTCTCCGGGTCCCTTGTGCGGCGTCATGAGATATTCGAGGTACGATCGCTCGTAGCCCTCACCGCCGAAAATATAGGCTTCTTCAACC